>JALYWD010000318.1 GCA_030852885.1 Chloroflexota bacterium
TGGCCGCGCCCCCGCTCTGACGGTCTTTGGCACGGACTTCCCGACACGGGATGGCACCGCGATCCGCGACTACGTGCACGTGCTCGACCTCGCGGATGCCCACACACTGGCGCTGGAAGCGCTGCAGACCCGGGAAGGTTCAATCGGCGCATTCAACCTCGGCACTCGCGACGGCGCGACTGTGCGAGAAGTCGTCGAGACCGTCGAGCGCGTTACAGGGCGAAGCGTCCCCGTCCAGTACGCCGAGCGGCGTCCGGGAGATCCACCTGTGCTCATTGCCGACGCGACGCGAGCGCGGGAGGTGCTGGGTTGGGAGCCGCGGCGCTCAACGCTTGACGAGATGGTGGGGTCTGCCTGGAAGTGGTTCCAGGCGCACCCTGATGGCTACGCGGAATGAACCTTCGCTAGTTCGAGAGCTGGACCTTCTGGCCGAACTTGCGTTCGCTCCCCTTGCGCAAGCGGTCAATGTTTTCCCGGTGCCTGAAGACGATGATGGCCACAATCGCCGCGATGGCGACGACGAAGGGCCAGGGAAGTTGCCCAGCCAGGGCGAATGCCGCGGCCAGCACAACCGCCAGGCCCGCCCCGATGAGTGAGCCAAGCGAGACATAGCGGCTCTGCCAGATGATCAGCAAGACGACAGGAACAACGAGCAGGACCGGCGGGAAGAGCGCGATCGCCGCACCGCCGCCTGTCGCGACCCCTTTGCCACCCCTGAACCCAATGAACGGCGACCAGCAGTGACCGATGACGGTGGCGACTGCCACGGCCGCCACCCACCATGCATCAAGTCCCAGCCAACGGGCGGCAACGACCGGGAGCAGGCCCTTCAGGAAGTCAAGGATGAGGACAGTGGCTGACGCCCTCTTGCCAAGCGTTCGCAGGACGTTGGTAGCCCCGGTGCCGCCACTGCCGACGTTCCGCAGGTCGATGCCCTGCATCGAGCGGCCCGCGAGATAGCCGAACGGGATCGAGCCCGCTAACAACCCGATCAGGACCAGCAGGGGACCTGTCATGGGCGAATGCCCTAACGGCCCTCGTCGCGCCCGCGGAAGCTCAGCCGAATCGCCGTGCCTGTGAAGCCGAACGCGTCACGGAGTTGGTTCTCCAGGAACCTCCGGTAGGTGAAGTGAATCTGCGTGGGATCGTTCACGAAGATGATGAACGTCGGCGGTGAGACATCCGCCTGCGTGGCGTAGTAGAACTTGAGCCACTTGCCCGGCTTGCTTGGCGGCGGGTGGGCCGCGACGGCTTCCTTCAGCATCTTGTTGAGCGCGGACGTGGGCACGCGCTTGTGCCGCTCCGACACCACGGCCAAAGCGGTATCCAGGACCTGGTTCACGCGTTGCCCGAACTTCGCCGAGACAAAGACGAGTGGGGCGTACGGCATGAAATCGAGCTGCCGCCGTGCTTCCTCGCGGAACTCGTCCATCGTCGAGGAGTCTTTCTCAACAAGGTCCCACTTGTTGACGACGACGACAATGCCCTTTTTTTGCTCTGCCACATACCCCGCAATGTGCAGGTCCTGTGCGGTGAAGCCCTCGGTGGCGTCGATAACCAGCAACACAACGTCCGCACGGTCAATCGCGCGCATGGAGCGAAGCACGCTGTACTGCTCAATGCCACGGTCAATGCGTCCGCGCCGCCGTATGCCAGCCGTGTCGATGAGCGTCACCGGCTGCCCGGCCCACTCCAGCACCGTATCCAGGCTGTCCCGCGTCGTGCCCGGGATGTCGCTGACAATCGACCGCTCCTGGCCAATAAACGCGTTCAGCAACCGGCTTTTGCCGACATTCGGGCGACCGACGATGGCAATTGCCGGCCCCTCGATCTCCTCCTCTTCCTCGGCGGCTGGGAGGGCTTCGACAATGCGATCCAGGAGATCGCCGGTGCCGGTGCCGTGGTAGGAAGAGATCGCGAGTGGGTCACCCAGGCCAAGTTCATAGAACTCGTAGACCGCGTCCCGGCGATCTGCGCTTTCCGCCTTGTTGGCGACCAGGATGGTTGGCTTGTCGGCGCGACGCAGGATTTCGGCGACCTCATGGTCGCCGGCGTTCATGCCTGCCTTGCCATCGACCATGAATACGATCACGTCGGCTTCCGCGATCGCCGCGTGAGCCTGATCGCGGGTGTGCCTGGCGATGACATCGGTGGGTTCGCCTATCAGCTCCTGATCGTCCTGCAGACCACCCGTGTCGATAATGGTGAACTCGACGCCACCCCAGTCGGAGGTACCGTAGACCCGGTCGCGGGTCGTACCGGGCTCGTCCTCGACGATAGCCCGCCGCTCGCCAATCAGGCGATTGAACAGCGTCGATTTGCCGACATTAGGACGGCCTACAATGGCGACGATCGGCTTACCCACGAGCGCTCCGTGACACCAAATAAAGACACGGCGTACAAGACCGCCGCGTCGCTCCCGCTTACGTCTTCATGACTCTTGCCAGAAGACGAATTACGGCGCTCCAGTATACCAGCCAGTTGTAACCCGCATACTGGAGCGCTCGTCTGTTCTACGATCCGGCAAGGCCGGACAGTACCGACACCATACGGTCTATCCCACTCCTGGAATTCAACTCCGTGGTGCAGACCAGCAGGGAGTTGCGCAGCGAGTCGTCAATCTTGCCCAGGTCAAGACCGCCAATGATCCCTTGCGCCTGCAGCGCGTCCAGGACCTCGCTGGCAGGAACCGGGGTCTCGACCACGAACTCGTGGAAGAACTCCCCGTCCGTCGCGATTCGGTAGCCCGGAATCTGGGAAATCCCTATCGCGAGGTAATGGGCGTTCTGGTACGCGCGTTCGGCAACCTCGCGGAATCCTTCGGGCCC
Source organism: Chloroflexota bacterium (assembly GCA_030852885.1). GTDB lineage: Bacteria > Chloroflexota > Chloroflexia > Thermomicrobiales > UBA6265 > JACCXM01. The sequence continues at coordinate 2,829 of JALYWD010000318.1, forward strand.
CAGGGTCGACATGTAGACCGTGGCGGCGGTAGCCATCAGCCCCTGGTTGGTGCAGATATTCGAGGTAGCCTTTTCCCGGCGTATGTGCTGCTCACGCGTTTGCAGCGTGAGTACGTACCCGCGGTTGCCATGCGAATCAGTCGTTACACCCGCCAGACGACCCGGCATTTGCCGGACGTATCCCTGTCGCGTCGCAAGCAGTCCAACGTACGGCCCACCGTAACTCTGCGCGACCCCCAGGGCCTGTCCCTCGGCAGCGACGACATCCGCCCCGAGTTCTCCCGGTGGCTTCAGCAGCGCCAGCGGCACGGGGTACGTGCTCACCACCAGCGCCCCACCCTTTTCGTGGGCGAGATCAGCCATGGCCTGGATGTCTTCGATCCCGCCGTAGAAGTTCGGGTACTGCACGACGATGCAGGCCAGATCATCGCCGAGATGCGGCGCAAGCGTCTCGGCTGTGCTGACGAACCCTGAGCCTGGCAGCGGAACATCCACGACCTCGACATCCAGACCTTCGAGATAGGTGTGCATAACACCGCGATAGGCGGGATGGACCGTGCCCGCGACGACGACGCGCCGCTTCTTTTTGGGCAGCGAGACGGTCATCAGCGCGCCTTCTGCCAGCGCCGTAGCGCCGTCATACATGGATGCATTCGCGACGTCCATGCCGGTCAACGCCGCCACGAGACTCTGGAACTCGTAAATGACCTGCAGGGTGCCCTGCGCCACTTCCGGCTGGTACGGCGTGTACGCCGTATAGAACTCACCGCGTGCCAGGATCTGCCCGACGGCTGCCGGCACAAAATGGCGGTAGCTCCCGGCGCCCAGGTAGACATCCTCGCCCCGTGCCACCGTGTTGGCAGCGGCAAGACTCGAGAGCTTATCCAGGGCCTCAACCTCGGTCAGAACCGGTGGCAAATCCAACTCGGGGAAGCGCACGGCGTCAGGGATCGGCGCAAAAAACTCGCTGACGTTCTCTGCGCCGACAGCTTCGAGCATGGCGAGGCGATCCTCAGCCGTGTGCGGATTGAATGTCATGCGTGTGTTTCCACCATCTCTTTTTGAATGTTTCTCTGAACTCTCGGGTTGTGCATGATTGTCTAGTGCGCGGCAGACTCAGCGAAGGCATCATAGGCAGCCGCATCCATCAGGGCCTCGAACTTGGCCGGATCGCTGATACGCACTTTGACCAGCCAGGCTTCTCCATACGGCGAGGAGTTGACTGTCTCCGGGGCATCAATGGCCGCATCGTTGCGCTGAACAACCTCACCGTCGACCGGCGAGAAGATGTCGTTCGCCGCCTTCACCGATTCCACAACGCCAAGCGCGGCATTCTCGGTGATCGCTGTGCCGACCTCAGGGAGGTCAAGGTACGTGATGTCGCCCAACTCCGACTGCGCGAAGTCCGTGACTCCGATGGTGGCAACGTCGCCATCCAGCGATACCCACTCGTGCGTCCTGGTATAGCGGCGATCTGCTGGCGATGACATGGTCGTCTACGTGCTCCTTGCTCGTTCTGGAAAGGCCTAGCCTTTGCTGCGGCGATAAAACGGAAGCTTCACTTGCTCCGCGCGGACCGGACGTCCACGAATGATGATGTCCAGCGGCTTGCCGACGCCGGCCGCGCCGGCGTCAACCAGTGCCAGGCCGATTTCCTCCCCGAGTGAAGGCGATCGGCCACCGCTGGTGACAACGCCAACCGCCCGGCCATCAACCTGGACCTCGTAGCCGTGGCGAGCTGAGCCGGCGCGTTCAACCAGGCGAAAGCCGACGGCTTTTCGGGGGACACCGTCCTCTTTCAGCTTCGCAATCGCATCGCGGCCAATGAAATCTCCCTTGTCGAGCTTGACCGCCCAGCCGACTCCTGCTTCAAGGGGACTGATATCATCGGCCAGCTCGTTGCCGTAGAGCGGCATGCGCGCTTCCAGCCGGAGGGTATCGCGCGCGCCCAGGCCAATCGGCGCCAGCCCGAACGGCTCACCAGCGGCCATGAGTGCGTCCCAGAGGGAAGCAGTAGATTCCTGAGGCACGTAGAACTCGAAGCCGTCTTCACCGGTATAACCAGTGCGGGCAGCCAGGACCGGGATGCCCGCGACGGTCGCGCGCGAACACGTGAACGGCTTGAGATCAGCAAGCGGTGTGTCCGTCAGCGTGCCCACGATTTCCAGCGCGTTGGGGCCCTGGATCGCGATCATGCCAAGCTCATCCGAGACATCGCGCACATCGACATCGAGGTGTGGCCGGGAAACGCGCTGCTCCTGCAACCAGGCCACGTCCTTGGCGTGGTTTGCCGCGTTGATCACCACGAAGTAGCCCGGCTCATCATGTAGCCGGTACACGATGATATCGTCAATCACGCCGCCGGTCGGGTTCGGGAGCATCGAGTACTGGGCCTCGCCCGGTTGCAGGACGGAAACATCGTTCGTCGTGATCTGCTGCAAGTAACTCAACGCGTCAGGACCGGTCACGCGGACCTGCCCCATGTGTCCAAGGTCGAAAAGGCCGGCGGCCGTGCGAACGGTGCGATGCTCGTTCAGGATGCCGCTGTACTGGACCGGCATATACCAGCCGGCAAACGGCACCATCCGGGCGCCAAGGGCTTCGTGCCGGCTTGTTAGCGCTGTGTGTTGCAGCGCATCACCGCCTCCGGTTTCCTCGCCAGACACGCTCGTCCTTCTTTCTTAATTCCCAAGCCAGACGCACAAGTTCAGAAAATCGATCTATCCCGGCGCGATTCTAGGCGGCCCCCCGCAACCGGTCAATTTCGCTACCGCTTCGATACCGCGTTCGGGAGCGTCGGGCCCTATTTTGAGCTGTAAGGGATATGTCGCTCAAGATGGCGATACGAATGGCAACAGTCCGAGACGGCGGAACACTTCGTCCACTTCCCCGAGTTGTCGACGCGGATCGAAGAGTTCGCGGAGCGCGTCACCATCTATCCGGTCAGATACCTCCGGGTCAGCTTCCAGGGCATCGAGCAACGCCGGACCTCCGTGGAGCGCGGCGTGGGCGTGCCGTTGCACCACCTTGTAGGCAGCATGGCGATCCATTCCCGCGTCTACCAGGGCCAGCAGCGCAGGCTGGGAATAGATGAGGCCACGCATGGAGTCCAGGTTCTGTTGCATACGTTCGGGATAGACCGCCAGCCGGCCCAGGATATCGATCATTTCGTTCAGCATGAAATCGAGCACGATCGTTGCGTCGGGCAAGATGACGCGTTCGGTAGAACTGTGGCTGATGTCACGCTCATGCCAGAGCGCATTGTTTTCGGCGGCAGTCACGGCGTAACCGCGTAGAAGCCTCGCCAGTCCGGTCACGCGCTCAGACGCATGCGGATTGCGTTTGTGCGGCATTGCCGACGATCCCTGGTTCCCCGCATCGAACGGCTCTTCGGCTTCTGCCACTTCGGTCCGTTGCAGGTGACGGATCTCGGTCGCAAACTTTTCGAGCGTGCCACCAATACCCGCCAGCACCGCCAGAAAAAATGCGTGTCGATCACGCTGAAGCACCTGTGTCGAAGCTGGGGCAGCCTGCAGGCCGAGTGCGGCACACACCTCTTCCTCCAGGCTTGCCGGCACATGCGCATGCGTGCCGACAGCGCCGGAGATCTTCCCGACGGCGATGTCTTCGCTGGCCAGCGTCAGCCGCCGTTGCTGGCGGCGCAGTTCGTCGTACCAGACCGCCAGCTTCAACCCGAACGTCGTGGGTTCGGCGTGCATGCCGTGGGTCCGCCCAATCATGAGCGTGTCCTTGTAGTCCACGGCTTGACGGCCAACAATTTCCGTCAGTTCGCGCAGGCGCGTGGCGAGGAGGTTCGCGGCTGCCACGAGCTGCGTAGCCTGGGCCGTATCGACCACGTCGGTACTCGTCAACCCCATGTGGATGAAGCGCGCGTCCGGTCCAACGCTTTCACCTGCCGCCCGCAGGAACGCGATCAGATCGTGATCAACTTCACGCTCGATCTCGGCCATGCGCTCCAGATCACATGTTGCGGCGCGGATGGCTGGCATCGCTGAGTCTGGAATCCGTCCCCGCGCATGCCACCCTTCGCATGCCGCCTTCTCCACGGCTAGCCAGGCATCGATCCGTGCTCGCTCGTTCCAGATTGCGCCCATTTCGGGAAGGGTGTATCGCTCGATCACGCGCCTTGCTCCTGCTGCCCTGTGCTGACCTCTTGTCATGAGTATAGGAAGTGATTGCCCGTGTCCGGCCTCTCCGGTACACTCTGAGTGAGGGAGTGAGAGACAGTCAAACGCTTACAAGCTCAGTTCGTAGCGCCAGGACTCGTCGCGAGGGGACGAGTTGACGAGGCGGGAGCCAATCGAAACACTCGGCGGATGGCTCCCCGGCCAGCACGGTCGTCACGGGCAGTACAAACCGGCAAGGCAACTTGCCGACAAAAACCTCCCGGCGTGCACGCTCTCACATCCCACTACAACCTGTGCATGGTGCATTTCTGAACCGTCGTTCAGCGCTGTCGCCATGTCTCGCGATTGCCGGAAGCAACGAACCGGGGGATTGGGTATGTGCGGAGTATTTGGCTATGTCGGGGCCGAGACGGATGTCGGAGCAACCGTACTTGCGGCGCTCAAGACGCTGGAATACCGTGGCTATGACTCGTGGGGCGTGGCCGTCGCCGCAGCGGACGGCATGCTGATTGATAAACAGCCAGGTCGCATCAACGGTACCCATAAGGGATTTCCGCATTCCCGGAGTGGAATTGGCCACACCCGTTGGGCGACTCACGGTGGCGTTACTGCCGAGAACGCGCACCCCCACATCGACGAGGCCGCGCGCATTGCCGTCGTCCACAATGGGATTATCGAAAACCACAGCGTGTTGAAGGCCGAGCTTCTCGAGCGTGGCCATACGTTTTCCTCAGAGACTGACAGCGAAGTCGTGGTTCACCTGGTCGAAGAGGCGCTGGCGCAAGGCGATTCCCTCGCGCGGGCCGTCTCCACGGTCTTTGAGATGCTCCAGGGGTATAACGCGGTCGTTGTGCTGGACCGGGCAAGCGAGCAGTTCGCTGCCGCCAAGCGCGTCTCCCCCCTGGTCATTGGCCGGGGCGCCAACGCTTCCACCATCGCTTCAGACGCCGTAGCCATGCATGGCCACGCGGATGAGCTGATCTACCTCGACGATGACCAACTTGCGATCCTGACTGCCACCGGCATCGACGTGCTGGACCGGGCGAGCCTGGAGCCATCTGCGCCGTTTGTGGTCCCAATCCAGGCCGCGGACAATGATATTGATCTCGGCCCCCATCCTCACTTCATGGTCAAGGAGATGTCAGAGCAGCCGCGGGCTTTGCGCCGGCTGGCCCTGGAGGCCCAGGACGAGATCAAGGCGCTCGCTGCTGCTGTGCGTGAAGCCGACCGGATTCTGCTGGTTGGCTGCGGTACCGCCGCCAATGCTGCGCTTGCCGGGTCCTATATCTTCAGCGACCTCTGCGGACGCGAGGCCAACCTGATCCCCGCTTCCGAATTCCGGTACCGCAGTGCCTTCCTTGATGAGCGCACCCTGGTCATTGCGATTTCCCAGAGCGGTGAAACGATCGATGTGCTTGAGGCCGTGCATGATGCGCAGAAGCGGGGGGCACGCGTGGCGGCAATCGTCAACACACCAAACTCCTCGCTGGACCGCCTCGTCCAGACCAGCGTGCACCTGCGCTCAGGCGTAGAGCAGTGCGTCCTGGCGACCAAATCCTACACGGCGATGCTGGCCACACTGCTCCTGACCGCGTGCGAGGTGAGCGGCGAGTGGGACGCCGGCGCCTACGCGGTTGCCCGGGCGGCTGACACGATCGAGGCGATGCTGAGCAGCGACATGCCTGAGCAACTCCAGCAGCTCGGGGGATATGTTGCATCGCGCGAGCACATGTTCCCCATTGGGCGCGGCGTCCATTACGCCTCGGCGCTTGAAGCTGCACTCAAGATCAAGGAAGTCAGCTACGTCCACGCAGAGGGCTTTGCCGCCGGAGAGCTGAAGCATGGTGTTATCGCGCTGATCGAGCCCGGCACGCCATGCCTGGTCTTCGCGGCTTCCGATCACACTCGCACCGATGTCCTTTCTGGCGCGGCCGAGTTGCGCAGCCGTGGCGGCTACATGATCGGCGTCGGCAGCGAGCCTGATCCGACTTTCGATGCCTTTGTCACGGTTCCGGAGAGCGGCATCGCGAACGTCATCGTTGAAGCGCTGCCTGGCCAACTCCTGGGCTACTACGCGGCGCTGACGCGCGGCAACGATCCCGACCGGCCCCGGAACCTGGCGAAGAGCGTCACCGTCAAATGAGCGAATCCCTGCCGCCAATCTTTGACACCCATGCGCACCTCGACGACGCGGCGTTTGACGCCGACCGTCCACAGGTTCTGGAACGTGCGCGGGCGGCCGGAGTGCAACGCTTCCTGAATATCGCGTATCGGCCAGATATTTGGGAAACGTCGGTTGCACTTCGTGACGCACATCCGGATGTCGAGATGGCGGCGGGGATTCACCCCCAGGACGCGACAACCTTCAGCGCAGCGCAATCGGATGCACTTGCTGAGCGGCTCCTCGCGTTGCGCCCGCTTGCCATAGGCGAGGCGGGGTTCGACTTCGCTCGCCCTGGCGCGACCTTCGATCAACAACAACGCGCGTTCCAGTGGCAAATCGAGCTCGCCATTGCTGCTGCCCTCCCGCTTGTCATCCATCAGCGCGACGCGGGAGAACAACTGACCACAGAGCTCGATCGTTGGCCCCAACTGACGACGGTGATCCTTCACTCGTTTGATGGGGACGAGCGCCTTGCGTCCTGGGCGCTGGAGCGCGGCTGTTTCGTGGGCATCGGGGGTCTTGCCTGCCGCAAAGGTTCGCACGTGCTCAGGGACGCGCTGCAGATCATACCGGTCGACAAGCTGCTCCTGGAGACTGATGCGCCGTACCTTGCACCCCCAGGGGCCACTTCGCGACGCAACGAACCGGCAAACCTGCCAATCGTAGCGACAACGCTGGCTCCACTTTGGAGCCTAACGCCGGAGGAGATCTGCCGGCAAACAACCGCTAACGCCCGCCACGTCTTCAATCTCATCTCGCACGCCTGATCGCAGAGCGACAAGGGCTGTGCTCCGGGCAACTTGGTCAAATCTCTTGCCCGTGCCAACATGTGACGGGAGCGCACGTAGGTAGGTCCTCTTCGGCACTTTCGGGCCGGAAAAACGATCTCCACCGGTACTATGCTTGCTAGTCTACGAATGGTGCCGCCCACTCACCTGGCGCCATTCTCCAAGCGGCCTTCTCAATGGAGAGAAGCACGTTATGACCGTTGCTGTTCAACTGCTGGCGTTACTGACATCAGCGCGGGACGGTTCCGGAACCGAGCGATGATCGCACCAACCGCAGTCCTGAACTCCACCGTTACCTCTACGCGACAGGAAAGCTTTTTTGGATGGCGAGGCCACCTGGATCGGGAACAGGTTCCGCCCGTGGTCGCCGTTGCGGGATCACGCGGCAAGACCAGCGTTCTCCGTGCGGCCGAGGCTTTATTTGCCAACGCCAACCTGCGCACCGCCTCACGCTCCAGCGGTGGCGTCGAAATCGAAGGCGAAAGCCAGCGGGGGGAAATCGCGCCGTGGGTCCGCACGCTTACCCGGCTGCGTTCCGGAGGGCTCGATGTCGCCTTCCAGGAGATCGACTGGGTGACCGTCCAGGCGACGGCCCCGGCAGATTTAACCTACCCCGTGCTCGCGGTAACGAACCTCTGCGCGAACAACGACGCCTGTCTGGCCACTCCCGACACGATTCTTGCTCGGAAATCTCTCGCGCGCATCAGGGCGAGTTTGCCTGGCACCGCTCAGCTTGTCCTTAACGCGCATGATTTCGCGCTTGCTGATGACGATGGCGAGGTTGCGCCTCAGCACTACCTCGTCGGGATGACGCCTGACGCCCCGATGCTCCGCCGGCATTTGGCGAAGGGTGGCAACGCCTGCTACATCCAGAATCACACGGTCATGTTGGCCGAAAATGGCGAGTCTGTGGCCGTCACGAGAACCTCAGAGGTTCCCTGGTTCCGCAACGAATCAATACCCTTTTCCGTGCAGAATGGGCTGATGGCAGCCGCGATCGCGCACGCTTGCGGGATCAGCGTTCCCGATATCCGCTCCGGCCTGGCAGAATATGCGCCGCGCGCGGCAATCATGCCGGGGTCGTTCAATGTGTTCGATGCCGGACCCGCGACCGTGGTAGTAGACCGGCCTACACACCCGTGGTTCCTCCGCACCTCCATTCGCGGCGCGGCCGGGTTGGGAGATAGCCGGCAGGTCCGTGTTGTTGGCCCCATGCTCTCAGTCCCGACTTCTGACATACACGAAGTTGGACGGCTGCTCGGGCGGCAGTCTGGCGTCATCATCATGCATGATGACTGGCCGTATGACCGACTCGGGTTGTTCAAGCTGGGCGTGGCCATGAACGACGTTCCTCCAGTGTTGCTCCAGGCTGCGGATGAACGCCGGGCGATCATCCAGGGATTGGAGATGCTCCGTCCCGATGATGTCCTCCTGGTCCTTGCCGAGAACCCTGCCGCTGCCGTGCGGTTGATCGCGAGCCAGGTCCGGCGTATCGATGAAGCGCTCCTTCAGCCTGCTGGAGCAGCATGAGCGCAGAGCTCTCCAATCGCCGACTTGCTGAACGTCTTGATCGACATGCGAGGCTTCTGGAGATCGCCGGAGAGAGCGCGTTCCGGGTGCGCGCCTACGCACGGGCGGCAGAGGCCGTGCGAGATCTCGCCGTCCCGGTCAGCGAACTTGACCGGAACGGCACGCTGCAATCCCTCCCCGGCGTCGGCGAGGCCATGGCCGGAGCTATATCCAGCTTGCTGGCGACCGGCTCGTTTGCCGCACACGATGAACTGATCCAGCACTATCCAGAATCGCTCATCGACCTTGCATCAGTGCCCGGCATCGGGCCCAAGAGCGTCAACAAGCTGTTCACGAAGCTGCAGGTGTCCACGCTCGAACAGCTCGAGGCCGCAGTGGCGAGTGGCGCAATTGCTGCCACCGCCGGACTGGGCAACCGCATCCAGAAGGCCGCCGTCGAAGGGCTGGCGCAGATTGCCAAACGCACCGGCAAGATCCCGCTCGGAAGCGCGCGAGCGGCGGCCGCGATGTTCGTTGCCGCGTACACCCTCGCACGACCTCAGGACGTCGTTTCAGCCGCGGGCGGTGTGCGCCGCTGGGATGTCCTGGTGGATGAATTGCTCTTTGTCGTCGCCACGGGCGACCCTGGCGGCGCACACAGGGCCATTGTCAAGATCCCGGGTGTTGAATCCGTCACGACCGTGGCAGCGAACGAACTTGCCCTCCACTTCGATGACGACAAGAGGGGTCGCGTAATCCTGGCGCCACCTGGGTCTTTTGGGACAGTCCTCGCGAAGATGACTGGGTCTCCTGCTCACATCGCTCGTCTCGGCGAAATTCGTGACGGGTTCGCAACCGAGGAGATGGTCTACGCCGCGGCCGGGCTACCCTGGATCCCCCCGGAGTTACGTTCCGGTGACGAAGTCTTCGCCAGGCTGGGTGATATTCCGGAATTGATCACCACGGCGGACATGAACGGCGAGCTTCATACCCATTCCACCTGGAGCGACGGGCAGGCAACGATCGAGGAGATGGCCGCGTCAGCCAGGCGACGCGGGTACAGGTTTCTCGGGATTACCGACCATAGCCAGAGTCTGGCCGTGGCAAACGGGCTCGATCACCGCCGGCTTGTGGCGCAGCGAGCCGAACTGGCAGCGGCGTCTTCACGTATTGGGCTGCCTCTCCTGGCCGGAGCCGAAGTCGAGGTCCTCTCCGACGGGTCTATGGACTACCCCGATGCCGTCCTGGCCGAACTCGACGTCGTGGTGGGTTCCCTGCACGGCGGGTTGCGCCAGCCGCGCGCCAAACTGGTCGAGAGGCAGGTGCGGACGCTTCGCAATCCCCATGTCGATATCCTCGCCCATCCTTCAGGACGGCTCCTGGAGCGCCGGGAAGGAGGCGACTTTGATTGGGATATCACCTTCGCCACCGCAGCAAAAACCGGGACTGCCCTGGAAATCAACGCGGACCCGGCCCGCCTCGACCTCGACCCCAGCCTGGCTCGGCAGGCCGCCGCAGCCGGATGCCTGATCACGATCAACAGTGATTCGCACTGGGTCGATGGTTTCGACATGGTGGAGTTCGGTGTCATGATGGCCAGAAAAGCCTGGCTGAAACCAGTTCAGGTGCTGAATGCCTGGGAGCCCGATCGCGTCTTCCTCTGGCTCCAGGACCGCGAGGCCGCGCGTCGCTAGGACGCAACCAACTCCGGCGCCGCCGGTTGGCCCGGCGGTGTTGCACCGGCGGCAAGGCGTACCGACGTAATGCCGCCAATCGACATGAGATCCTCCTCCAGCTCCTTGCCCCACTCCACGGAGCGTGAGCGGCTGCGCAGGACACGGTGCCGGCCACTCCGCATCGGCACCATGAGCACGACGGGGTTGTCACCCTCGTGCCGGCGAAGCACGCCGTCAAGTTCCTGGAGCAGCCGCACGTCGGTCCACCGGTCAGTGGCAGGCCCGAACCGCAGGATGACGCTCTCAACAGCAACCTGGGGCGCTGCCGGGACAGGGAGGTCAGACGTCATTGACTCGCAGACGAGCTGGAGAGACTCACCACGTTTCTCCAACTTGCCTCGGATGTCCACGATGTTCCCCTCGTTCAGCTCCCCGCTGAACTGCTCGTATGTCGAGGGAAAGAGCACGACTTCAACCTGTGCTGATAGATCTTCAGCATTTACCACTGCCATCGACTTGTTGGTTTTCGTGGTGATTCGCCGCACACTCTCGATGATCGCCAGCACGCGTACCGAGCTATTGACTTCCAGGTGTTCAAGCTGGGATATGTCGCAAATTGAGCGGCCTTCCGGAGACGACGAAACTCGCTCCATCACTTCGGTCAGCGGGTGGGAACTCATGTAGGTGCCGAGCAGTTCCTTTTCCCACTCGAGGACCTGGCGGGATTCGAGTTTCACCTCGGGAAGCGCCTCAGCCGGGGCGTCCTGGGCGCTGGCTTCCCCAAAGAGGTCCATCTGCCCTCGCGCGGAGGCTCGCTGACGCTTCTGCGCTGCGCTGA
>JALYWD010000330.1 GCA_030852885.1 Chloroflexota bacterium
GGGTTCGCGTGTCGCGAACCCGCCCCTGTTGCGTGCGTGACCACGGCTGCACCGGGCGATGAGCGCTTCTCACGCGCAAGGCCGGGCGTCTGTGCCTACAGCAGGTATCGGCAGGATCGGACCAAAAGCAGAACGCCTCGCTCAGTGATGAGCGAGGCGTTCAAGGAGTAGACCGTGCACCCTTTGTCGATCACGCCACTCCGGCTTGTCAACGGTCGTTAACTCCGGTCGGGCTGTCCCTTCGTCACCCAGGGAGGTCGGTTTACGGCTGCTACCTTCCGGTCCTGACCGGGTTCGCCGTTCCCCGCCGCGAGGGACCCTTCCATCAACATCACGTACCGCCGCCAGTCCCGAAGCACCGGACCTCGAAAGGGAATTCAACCCCGCTAAGGCGGGTTGCGGGTTCAGGGCACCGCCAGCTCCCCATCTAGCACGATCAGCAGCCAAGTATACCCTGCGATCACCGCCAACGCCATGACATAACTCGGGTGGCCGCTACGCCGTCGGGCACTCCAGTGGCCAGGTTTCAGGCTGCGGGCCAGCGTCGCCCATGTCTGGATTTTCCGCCAGCCGGCGCAGGATGCGAACGGTCAGATCGTCACAGGACCGAACCTGGCATGAGAGCCGCATGTTCTCAGGCAGTTCGCTCAGCGTTTCCAGCTTGGCCACTTCGGCCTCTGTCATCGGCCCAGGGTTCCCCGAGAGAACCTGGACGCGGCATGTGGTGCAACGGGCGTTTCCCCCGCAGCGATGCAGGATGTCGACGCCAGCGTTCATGATCGCCAGCACCAGCCGTTCACCGTCTGGCGCCGTTGTGACGCCGATCCCTTCCATTGTCACCCTGGCCATCACCCCTCCCCTTCCTCTTTCGCTCTTTATGCGTGAAAGCGCGGCCCACCAAGGGTTCGCTGCCGAAATCGCTCGGAGAACTCCGCCGCATGCGGCCCGGCCAGGACGACTGATCCGCAGTGGCCGTGGCGCGAGGTTCCCGTGACGAAGCTGTAGACTACCGCTCCCTCAACGAACTTGCGCTCGGAGTAAAAGATCTCCGTACTAATCCGCGCAAAAATCTCAAAGGCGACCCGGTCCGCGGTCATGAGATCCTTGACGGGACGATCCACCCAGAACTGCAACGTCAGGTGGTGATCGTCCAGTTCAGGTTCCCCGATCAGGTGGGCATCCGCGGTATCCGCGACCAGCCGTTCAGCTTCGATGGCGAAGCGGATGTTCGCATCGGTGTCCGTGCCCCACTCCGCGCCGTAGCGAGAGCGGAGTAGCTCTACGATATCGTCCAGCATGCGGGCGTCTTGCCCCTCCCAGCTCACTCCAGTGCACGACTGATTGATAAACCAGTTCGCCTATTTTGCACACCGGGCGCGGATGGTGCGGACTTTGGTAGGCTGGCCATGACAGAAGCGTGTGCAAAAGGAGTATCTCGCGTGGTGCAGCAGGTGCTGGATTGGGTTTTCAAGCGCGAACGGGTGGAGCCTGATGTCCCACTCTGCCCGGATCATCACACGCCGATGCAATTGCGCGGCTATATTGGCCGGCCCACGCGTTTCACGTACCAACAGAACGAGAGCTACACGGTGATCTACTTCTGCCCGGTGCAGGGGTGCAATGAGACTGCCGATCGTGATCTGTCGATGACGCAGATTCCCGTTCCCGAGGTCAGCCCACGCCGGCCGGATTTCTCGCGCAGAGGTTAGGCGCTATCGCTCACGGCGAAATGACACATTTTCGCCCTGGTAGACACCGGAATACCCGTCCGCCGTTGGCGTGTCCAGTGTGAAGAACACCAATTGCAGCACGCGTGCATCGCGCGCGAGCCGCAATCCGGCCGGGTTGGTCACCACCAGCAGCGATGTCGATCGCCCCGTGTACCCGGCGTCCCAGACGGCGGTGCCAAGGGTCGCGCCACAGCGACAGAGGCTGGAGCGAGGGCGCCCGAGGGCCATCAGGTCCTTGGGCAGTGAGACAATCTCGTTGAAGAGCACCTGGTACATGCCAGGCGTCAGGTCGAGCCAACCGTCGGCATCGAATGTGAGAGAACGAGCATCCGGAACGACGCGCTCAGCGTTTGTGCGCCCCAGCGCCCCGGGCCCCGTAAGCTCACTGATCTGCGCGACGCTGAGGTCAAACCCGTTTGGCTGGAGCTGGTCATCGAGAGAGAGGTAGCCGCTGATCAACGGCTGGTCACCCGCAAGACGTGCCAGAATGGCTTCCCGCCCGAGCGCGCCGCCTGTCCCGTGTGGGACTACCTCCGGCTCACTCATGACTTCCTCGCAGCGTAGATGATGTCACCGTCAACGCGCACCTCATAGGTTTCTACAGGAACGACAACCGGAAAACTGGCCGGCAGGCCCGTGCGAATTTCGAACGCGCCGCCATGCAGTGGGCACTCCAGTTCGTCACCGATGATCTCGCCATCGGAGAGCGAAGCGTCCTGGTGCGTGCAGATGTCATTCAGGGCGAAAAACTCCCCGTCCACGTTGACGAGTACCACCGGGTCGCTACCGACCTCAACGTACATCAATTCCCCCGGTCCCAGGTCCGAGGTGCGCGCCACGTCATACCAGCGCTTGCCATCTGTGCTCACAGGTGTCCTTTGATCGGCTACAGGGCGTCGTCCGCAGGCGGGACACCGTAGATACCCGCCTTGAGAACTTTCAATCCCAGCATGGCGCACTTCATCCGCGCCGGGCTGATCGGCACCCCCAGTTCGTCCAACAGATCATCCCGGGAAATGGCCTTCACGTCGTCCAGCGTCTGCCCCTCCACCATCTCGGTGAGGATGGAGGCGGCTGCCTGGCTGATGGCGCACCCCCGCCCGGAGAAGCGGATATCCGTCACGCGCTCGCCATCCGTCTGCACGTCCACACGGATTTCGTCTCCGCAGAGCGGGTTGACATCCTGATAGGTGAACTGTGGGTTCTCCAGCGTCCCCTTGTTGCGAGGATTCTTGTTGTGGTCCAGGATCAGTTCCCGGTAGATGGAGTCAGTCATCGTTTGGTATGTCTTCTAGGCGCCGAAAATATCACGCGCCCGCTGCAGCCCGGTCGCCAGACGATCCACGTCGGATTCATCGTTGTACACATAGAACGAGGCGCGGGTTGTCGCTGGCAGCTCCAGGCGCTCCATCAGCGGCTGACAGCAGTGGTGGCCGGCTCGCACCGCCACATTCTCCTCGTTCAGGATTCCGGCCACGTCATGCGGGTGAATATCGCCTAGCGTGAACGAAATTACGCCAGCATGATCCTCGACATCCGGCGGGCCGTACAGCACCAGATCTGGCACCGCCTTGAGCCGTTCGAGCGCGAGGCCCGTCAGGTGGCGCTCATGCATCTGCACCTTCTCCATGCCAATGTCAGTCAGGTAATCCACCGCGGCGCCGAGCCCGATGGCATCACCAACCGCAGGCGTCCCTGCTTCAAAGCGCGCCGGGACATCAGCCCAGGTTGACTTGGCGATTGACACCTTGCGGATCATGCCGCCGCCACCCATGAATGGCGGCATTGCGTCCAGCAGCGCAAGCTTGCCGTAGAGCGCGCCGGACCCCATGGGACCGAGCATCTTGTGCCCGGAGAGCGCCAGGAAGTCGGCATCCAACGCCTGCACATCGACTGGCATATGGGGCACGCTCTGCGCGCCGTCAACCAGCACGACCGCGCCGGCCTCATGCGCCAACGCCACAATCTCGGCCGCCGGGGTGATGGTCCCCAGTGCATTCGAGACGTGCGGGAACGCCACGAGCTTCGGCTTCTCGCGCAGCAGTTCCTTGAGGTGCTCCGGGTCAAGACGGCCGTGCTCGTCAATGCGCACGGCTTCCAGGCGCGCTCCCTTGTCCTCGGCGAGAAGCTGCCACGGAATGATATTGGAGTGGTGATCGAGCTCGGTCACGACAATCAGGTCGCCAGCGCCGACGTTGCGTCTGCCCCAGGTCTGCGCAACGAGGTTGATCGCTTCCGTCGTGTTGCGGACGAAGATGATCTCCCGGTCAGACGCGGCGTTGATGAAGCGAGCAAGCTTCCCGCGCGCGGCCTCGTACTGCTGCGTGGCGCGCTCGGAGAGGTCGTAGACGCCGCGATGGATGTTGGCGTTGGACTCCCGGTAGTAGGCATCCAGCGCCCGGATGACGAGCTCCGGCTTCTGCGAGCTGGCCGCGCTGTCCAGGAACGCCAGCCGCTGTCCCCTGGCGTTGGTTGCATTGAGAACCGGGAAGTCGTCACGCACCTGCTGCCAATCAACGGCCGGGCGCTCGAGTGTGCTCACCATGGGAAAAGTCCTTCAGCCGGACGCTGCATGCAGCGTCCGGCTGCGTGGATGCGGTTGGTCAGCTAGATGCCGACCTTACGGGCAATCGCCCCTTCCAGGAATCCCTGGATCTCTTCCACCGGAATCCGGTCAATGACCGGGCGGAAGAAGCCCTCGACAATCAGGTTCTGCGCCTCGGAACGCGGAATACCGCGCGCCTGCAGGTAGAAGAGGTGCTCCTCCTCGACCTGCGACACGGTCGCGCCGTGGGTACACCGCACATCGTTCGCGGCAATCTCCAGGTTCGGGATCGAGTCCGCGCGGGCAGTACGGCTGAGGACCAGGTTGCGGTTCTGCTGGTACGCGTCCGTCTTCTGCGCGCCCTCGGAGACCTTGATCAGGCCGGAATAGACCGAACGTGCGTGCCCCTTGAGGGCGCCCTTGAACTCCAGGTCGCTCGTGGTGTACGGCGACTCGTGCAGTTGCCAGGTGTGGTGGTCGAAGAACTGGTCGCCGTCGGCGAAGAAGATGCCCAACATCTCGGCCAGCGCGTTACGGCCGCGCAGGTGCGACGCAATCGACGACTTGGAAAACCTCGAGCCCAGGGTCACATGCAGTGAGTTGAGAAGCGCGTCATCGTGCAGGATGGTGCGCTCAGTCATGAAGTTCCAGACGCCACGACCCCAGTCCTGCACCTGGACGTAGCGAAGTTTCGCGTCTGCTGCGATGAAGTGCTCCACCACCGCCGACGCAAAGGACTGCTCCTCGCTGGAGGGCGATCGGAACGCATCCACGACGAAGGCTTCGGCTTTCTCTTCGAGCACCACCAGCGTGTGCGAGAAGACGGCCGCACCATCCTCCGAGATCAGGCTGAAGGCCCGGAACGGCGCTTCCACCTTGACGCCGGCCGGGACGTAGAGGAACGAGCCGCCTTGCCAGTAGGCCGCGTGCAGCGCCTCGAACTTGCCGAAATTAACGGGCACCGCCTCGGTCATGAAGTACTTCGCGACCAGGTCCGGGTACTCACGCATCGCTGTGCTGAGGTCGGTAAAGATCACGCCCTGCGCCGCGACTGCCGGATCGAGCGTGGTCAGGATGGTCGCGGCATCGCGCTGCACCATCACTCCCGCGTTCGGCCCGAGCGCGATCTGCGCCTCGGCGTTCTCAACGCCAGCCTCCTGCAAGGCGGACAGCGGATCAACACCGCCGGCATTGATCCCCGCGAACGGCTTGACCCTGTTCAACTTCAGGCCGCGAATGTCGGTGCGGCGCCACTCTTCGTCGCTCCGCGCGGGCATGGGCAGGCTTTCGTAAACCTCCCACGCCTTGAGCCGCGCCTCGCGGATGTGGTCGAGTTCCTGGCGCTCCCGCGCCAGCGCCTCGACGCCTTCCCGGGAGAACCCTGTCTCCTGGGCAACGTCTGCAACTGTACTCATGATGCTGTACTGCTCCGTGATCGTGGCCGGGCCAACTGGAAGCTGGCCCGGCGAGGGTGACGAGGTCGCGGCGCAGAAGTGGTGTCATCCCAAGCTTGCAAGGGATCTCGGCGTGTGTCAGTCGAGCGAAGTCTCTCGACTTCGCTCGAGACGAAGGGGCGCTCGAGACAACACCGCTTCCGCAGCGCGCGCTAGCCGACCGAGCCTTCCATTTCGAGCTGGATCAGCCGGTTCAACTCGACGGCGTACTCCAGCGGGAGTTCCTTCGCGATCGGCTCGATGAAGCCGTTCACGATCATGCTCATCGCCTCGTCTTGCGACAGACCACGGCTCATCAGGTAGAAGATCTGCTCCTCAGCGACCTTGGAGACCGTTGCCTCGTGGCCAATGGAGGCGCGCTCCTCTTCCACCTCGATGTACGGGTACGTGTCCGTCTTGCTCGTCTCGTCCAGCAGCAGCGCGTCACAGACGACGTTGCTCTTGACGTTCTCCGCGCCCTTGTACACCTTGACCAGGCCGCGGTACGACGAGCGCCCCGTGCCCTTGGAAATCGACTTGGAGATGATCTGGGACGAGGTGTTCGGAGCGACGTGAACGACCTTGCCGCCAGCGTCCTGGTGCTGATCGTCGCTGGCAAATGCGACGGAGAGAATCTCACCGCGCGCACCCTCTTCCATCAGCCAGACTGCCGGGTACTTCATGGTCACCTTGGAGCCAAGGTTGCCGTCAACCCACTCCATGGTCGCGTTCTTGTAGGCAGCAGCCCGCTTGGTCACCAGGTTGTAGACGTTCTTCGACCAGTTCTGGATGGTGGTGTAGCGGCAGCGGCCACCCTCCTGCACGATGATCTCGACCACGGCCGAGTGCAGGCTGGCGGTGGAGTACGTCGGCGCGGTGCAGCCTTCGACGTAGTGGACATAGGCGTCCTTGTCCACAATGATCAGGGTCCGCTCGAACTGGCCCATGTTCTCCGCGTTGATGCGGAAGTAGGCCTGCAACGGCACCTCGACCTTGACTCCCGGCGGCACGTAGATGAACGAGCCGCCCGACCAGACCGCCGAGTTCAGCGCGGCGAACTTGTTGTCGTTGTAAGGAATGATGGTCCCGAAGTACTGCTTGACCAGGTCCGGGTACTCACGGACGGCGGAATCCATGTCCAGGAAGACGACGCCAAGCTTTTGCAGGTCCTCGCGCAGCGAGTGGTAGATGACCTCGCTCTCGTACTGTGCGCCCACGCCGGCCAGGAACTTGCGCTCCGCTTCCGGAATGCCCAGCTTCTCGAAGGTGTTCTTGATGTACTCGGGCACCTCGTCCCAGGTGCGGCCTACGCCTTCAGAGGGACGGATGTAATAGAAGATATCCTCGAACTTGATGCCGCTGAGGTCCGCGCCCCAGTTTGGCATCGGACGCTTCTCGTAGTGGTCGAGCGACTTCAGCCGGAAATCCAGCATCCACTGCGGCTCGTCCTTCATTTTCGAGAGGTCTTCAACGACCTTGCGGCTCAGCCCGCGCTCGCTCTTGAAGACGTAGTCCTCTTCATCGCGGAACCCGTACTGGTACTCGCCGATGTCAATTTGTGGCTTGGCAACCATGTCGTTCTCCTGTCAATTGTTCCACTGCCTCCCCGCTCCCGCGCATCGGGAGAGGGGCTGGGGGTGAGGGCGCTACGCCGTCGCGGCGGCAAACTGCTGACGCAGCCCCTCGTAGCCCTTCGCCTCCAGCTCGTGCGCCAGTTCCGGGCCGCCGCTTTCGACGATGCGCCCCTCCATCATGATGTGCACGAAGTTCGGCTTGATAAAGTTGAGCAGTCGCTGGTAGTGGGTTATGAGCAGCATGGCGTTCGTCGGGCTGGCCAGGTTGTTCACGCCCTCGGAAACCACCTTCAGCGCGTCAATGTCCAGGCCAGAGTCGGTCTCGTCCAGGACCATCATGCTCGGCTCGAGCAGCGCCATCTGCAGGATCTCGGCGCGCTTCTTCTCACCGCCGGAGAACCCTTCGTTCAGGTAGCGAGTTGCGAAAGCGTCGTCCATCTTGAGGAGCGCCATCTTCTCCTTCATCAGGCGCCGGAACTCGCGGGGAGTCATGCGCTGGGCCTCGCCGCCGGCCGCTGCCGCCTCGTCCGCGCGGGCGTTGCGCACGTTGGTGACCGCCATGCGCAGGAAGTTCGCCATGGAAACGCCAGGGATGACCGTTGGGTACTGAAACGCCAGGAACAGACCCTTGCGCGCCCGCACGTCAGGATCCCACTCCAGGATGTCCTCTCCATGGAAGCGGATGCTGCCCTCGGTGACTTCGTAGCGGGGATCGCCGGCGATGACGTAAGCCAGCGTGCTCTTGCCAGACCCGTTCGGGCCCATCAGCGCGTGGATTTCGCCTTCGTTGACGACAAGGTTAACGCCCTTGAGAATCTCCTTGCCCTCGATCTCGGCGTGCAGATTCTCGATCTCAAACATCGGTGCACTCACGTTTGCGTTCCCCCTCTTGGCGGCTCCCTGCCGCTCTTCTGCACTGCATCTCCACCAGAATGCCGACTAGCGGGTCTCCGCAGCACCTCCACGTTCCGGTTGCCCCATCCTCACCTGAGGCCCGCCAGCGCGGCAGGCGGGGCAGGTACCCAGGAAAACGGTGTGATGGCTATCGATCTCGAACCCACTCTGCTCCGAGGCCACGTGCATGGCCATAAGGGCAACGGGAACATCGACATCGAGCAGCACGCCGCAGGCCTGGCAGTGAACATGGTCGTGCCGCTCCACCCGGCCGTCGTAGCGGCTTGCCTGGTCAGCAAAGGTCAGTTCCTGGATCAGCCCATGTTCCGCAAGCAGGTGAAGCGTGCGATACACCGTGCCGTATCCGATATGCGGATCCCGCCGGCGCACGCGCTCGAAAATCTCCCCGGCCGTGAGATGCGACGCTGACTGGCGGACAGCCGCCAACACCGCGGCACGCTGGGCTGTGTTTTTGAACCGCTGACCTGGCACCACTCGACCTTCCGGCATTCAAGATGAGAATGAGTCTCACTTGCGCAAGAAGGATACCACACCGTCGCGTGATATCCGATGGTTCCGGTCTGGTTTAGTGCCTGGCTTCGCCCCCGGTCGCTCCTGAGCTTCCAGTCCCCACGCACCGGCAAATCAGGTGACAATAGGTAAAGAGGTTTCGGTCGCAGGCAATTGGCGCAGCCGCCAGGAGGTACTTCGTGGCACAGGACTGGAAGATCGTCGTTACTCGCCAGATTCCGGAGGCGGGCCTCGCCCTGCTGCGCGATACGGGCACGGTCACCGTCTGGGAAGATGAACTGCCACCAACTGCTGAACAGCTTGACGCCTTACTTGCTGATGCAGACGGCGCCCTCACACTGCTGACCGACCGCATCGACGGCGCCGTACTCGATCGCCACCCCAGGCTGAAGGTGGTCTCCAATTTCGCCGTGGGCTACGACAATGTGGACGCCGACGCGGCTACGGAACGCGGCGTGGTCGTCTGCAACACACCCGGTGTCCTCACTGCCGCCACGGCCGATCACACGTGGGCGTTGCTCATGTCCGCGGCGCGCCGCATCCCCGAATCAATGGAGTATGTGCGCGAGGGCAAGTGGCGCACCTGGGGACCGCTCCTGCTGCTCGGCCAGGAGATCTCCGGGGCGACGCTCGGCATCATCGGCCTCGGCCGTATCGGCAAGGAGGTTGCCCGGCGCGCCAGTGGCTTCGGGATGCGCGTCCTCGCCTTTGACG
>JALYWD010000336.1 GCA_030852885.1 Chloroflexota bacterium
AGGAAGGCTCCGGTGAGGGGAACGCGCAGTCCAGAGTGCGGTTGTTGCCGTACCGTGAGGATTTTGCCGAAACCTACGCCGAGGCCATTGGGGCGCGGCTGGAGCTGGCGCCGTTCCAGCTCCCGGGCCGCAAGGTCTTTCAGTTCCTGGTCGAGGGAGCGGAGGGACGTCCGGCTGCCATGATTACCCTCTGGCCCTCCATCCGGCGGGTGGATGCGATAGGCGCTGGCGCTGCGGTCGTGTTCACCCATGTCGCCTCGGTCCAGATGGTGGAAGACGCGGAATTGCTCTTCCGGCGGGAGAGTGGCGAGTACCTGGTCGTGGCCAAGGGCGGCAAGATCGTCGTTCGCGCCTGATCGCGATATGACTCAGGCCCCTGGTCTGAAATCGCTCTCTGGTGCGATGCTGCTCACGAACTCCGCGATGATCGCGGCCGCCTGTTCGACATCCGCCATGCTGACGGTTTCATTCGGCGAGTGCATATAGCGACCCGGAATCGAGACCAGGCCGGTTGCCGTGCCGCTGGCCGCCTTGACCATGGGGTCTGCATCGGTCCAGGTCGCGGAGGCCGTACCCTGAACTGGTGGGTTAAGACCCAGCCGGCGAGCAGCATCCTGCAAGCCGCGTACGACCTTTTCGTTGAGCGTGGTGCCGCGCGCCAGCACGGCGCCGCCACCCATCTTGACTTCAACCTCGCGCTTCTTGTCGCCCTCCGGGTGGTCGGTTGCGTGCGTGAGATCGATGGCGATGACCACCAGCGCGGGCAAACGATGCGCCGCGACCGAAGCTCCGCCGAAGTCGGTTTCTTCAGTGGTGGAGGCAACCGCGTACACGTCAACCTCGGGACGCTTCTCGGCAATCTTGCGCAGAGCCGCCAGCGCGACGAACGCACCGATGCGGTTGTCCATGGAGCGCGAGGCGTACAGATCGTCGGTGAGCTTCACCAGGTTGGCGTCGATGACGACTGGATCGCCCACTTCCACGCGCAACTCCGCTGCCTGTCGGTCGGCAGCGCCGATGTCGATCCACATATCCTTGAGTTTGGTTGGCTTCTCGCGGTCCTCGGCGGTCAGGAGATGGGCTGCCTTCTTGCCAATGACCCCGAAGACATCGCCATTGCGACCCCGGATGCGCACTCGCTGGCCGACGATTACCTCATGATCCCAGCTGCCAATCGGCTCGAACCAGAGGAACCCATCCTTGTCGATGCCGATGATCTGGAACCCAATCTCGTCAACGTGTCCGACCAGCAGCACGCGCGGCGCGTCCTCGGCGCCCCCTGCCGGTCGCAGCCGGGCGTACGAGTTGCCACGCACGTCGTGGGTGACCTCATCAGCGAAGGTTTCAGCTTCCTCTCGCCACACGCGCGACGGCACTTCCTCAAACCCGGAGGGGCCTGGAGAATCGAGCAGGCGGGTCAGGAATGCGAAGTCACGTTCATTCACGGTGCGGGTCTCCTCGTAACGCTTCGAACTCGTTGGGGAAATTTACTCGCGGATGGCGACGATGACTGCGACGATAGCGATCACGGAGATGGCGATGACGAGCCAGTACCCGATCACACCGGGAGCGTGGGTACTGGACCAAGGCGGGGCACGTAGCCACGCAGGAGATCTGTCGCCTGGCCAATGGCTTCCAGATCCACTCCCGTACGCAGCCCTGCCTGATGGAGGAATGCCAGCAGCGATTCCGTTGCGAGGTTGCCAGGCGCACCAGGCGCGAATGGACAGCCGCCCAGCCCTCCGGCAGCGGAATCAAAGATGCGCACGCCGCGATCAAGCGCAACCTCGACGTTGCGCAGTGCGTTGTCTGTTGTGTCGTGGAAGTGGAGGGCCAATTCACCCAGGGGCAACGAGGTGCTGACTGCATCAAGCGTGGCGCTGACGGCGGCAGGGGCGCCGATGCCAATGGTGTCGGCCAGGCAGATTTCGTCGCAGCCGGCAGCAAGGAGTTGCTCGGTGACCACCGCGACAGCGCTGGCTGCTACCTGTCCGGCATATGGGCAGCCAAACGCGACCGAGACGTACCCGCGGACCCAGACACCCTCCGCCTTCGCTCTCTCGATGACGGGAGCGAAGCGCTCGAACGTGCCCGCGATGGTGGTTCCGACATTCGCCTGAGCGAATTCATCCGTGGCCGCGGTAAAGAGCGCGATGGCATCGACACCGGCATCCAGCGCTCGTTCCAGACCACGTTCATTAGGGACCAGAACGGGGTAGCGGACGCCGGCGTAGCGCGTGATGCCCTGCATGACGTCAGCGGCGTCAGCCATCTGGGGCACGGCCCGGGGATTCACGAAACTCGTGGCCTCGATCAGCGGGAGGCCTGCTGCTGAGAGTGCGTTGATGAAGGCGATCTTGCGTTCCGTCGGGACGGGCTGCGCTTCATTTTGCAGCCCATCCCGGGGACCTACCTCAACAACGATGACATCGCGTTCGTCGAGATCAGCCACGCGCGTGTTCCACCATGGACGTCACTAACTACGGAGCCGGTTGCGGCGGCAGCGGAGCAGACGTGGGCGCCACGGAAACGGACGGCGTCGCGGTGGCCGTCGGGCGGGGCGTAGAGGTCGGCGGCACTGGCGTAGAGGTCGGGCGCGGCGTGCTCGTTGGCGGGACGGGGGTACTGGTCGGCTGGGGCGTGGCTGTTGGCACCGGAGTACTGGTCGGTGGCACCGGGGTGCTCGTTGGCAAAGGCGTTGCGGTTGGCGGTACTGGCGTGTTTGTCGGCGGCACTGGCGTCGACGTCGGGAGCGGAGTTGCAGTTGGGGGAACTGGAGTGGCAGTTGGAGGCACCGGAGTTGAAGTCGGCTCGGGCGTTGCCGTCGGCGGGATGGGAGTCGACGTTGGCTCCGGCGTTGCCGTCGGCGGGACGGGGGTACTGGTCGGCTCGGGCGTGGCTGTTGGCACCGGAGTACTGGTCGGTGGCACTGGTGTCGCGGTGGGCTCTGGTGTCTCAGTCGGGAGAACCACCGCGATGGGTGTGGCGAGAAGCGGAGTGGCCTCGGGTGTTGCGGCTGGCTCCGGCGTAGCTGCCAGTGCAGGCGTGGCGGCTGACTCAGTGACCGGCGTGGCAGGTTCCGGTGTCGCTGCTTCCGAAACCGGTGCGATGACCTCGGGAGTCGCGTCCACAACCGCGACCGGCGTTGCTTCTTCTGTCAGGACTGGCGTCGCTTCCTCAATCGCGGCAACCGGCGTGGCTTCTTCCGTCGCGGCAATAGGCGTGGCCTCGACGACAGCTATCGGTGTGGCCTCAAGAGAAGAAACGGGCGTCGCGAGAGCGGCCACCGGGCTGGCCTCAATCGCGGCGACGGGTGTTGCCTGGCCGGCAGGAGTTGCCTGGCCGGCAGGTGTCGCTGCGGCGCCGGCGACTGGGGATGCGGCCACGCCCTCTTCTTCGGGTGTGGCGACAGCGGCCGTTTCCGTTGCTGCCACCTCAGCGGTGGCCGGGGCAACGGCCTCCTGTGTCACCTCAGGGGCCGCGGTAGGCGAAGGCGGGGGTGGCTGATCGCCACAGGCCGCCAGGGTGACCATGGCCGCGAGGCCGATGGAGAGCAACGCGCCCTGGGAACGAGTCAGTCGCGGTCGTGGCATGATCGAGCCCCTTCGAAGAAGCCGGGCAGACCCTTCCCGATCCCCCGGAACACGAAACACGAAACACGAGCTGCGAACAGTCGTTTGCCGCACTGTCATCCTACGGCCATGCGCCCCGCACCGCAAGACAGCTCAGGAGATCTGAGGTGGATTCACGATCGCGGCGGCGCCAGGCAAAGTGGCTTGTTTATGAACGGGCGGACCGGTATACTCGCGTGCGCCGATCTGCGGCGAATAGCGCTGGCTCGCGGGCAGATGCCAGAGTGGTTAAATGGGCCTGACTGTAAATCAGGTGCGAAAGCTACGGTGGTTCGAATCCGCCTCTGCCCACCGGCCGCCGAACGAAGAACGGCATGGCCGCCGCTGGCCCACATAGCTCAGTTGGTAGAGCACATTCTTGGTAAGAATGAGGTCCCCGGTTCAAGTCCGGGTGTGGGCTCCAGCAAAGGTCCAGTGACGAGAGGCTCTTTTGAGCCTCTCGTTGCCTTGCGTGCGTTTCGGGCAGTCGTTACCAACTGTCCATTTTTCCAGGAGAAGTTTCAGACATGGCGAAGCAGAAGTTTGAGCGGAACAAGCCGCACATCAACGTGGGGACGATCGGGCACGTCGATCATGGGAAGACGAGCCTGACGGCGGCGATCACGAAGACGCTGGCGTTGTCGGGGAAGGCG
>JALYWD010000377.1 GCA_030852885.1 Chloroflexota bacterium
CGCTAGCGCAAGTGCTAGTAGTTGTAGCTCCGCGGCGGCGATGCCGCGCGACGCAACTGGAAGCACTCACGGCAGTAGACCGGCTTGTCCGTGCGTGGCTGGAAGGGGACTTCCGTCTCCCGTCCACACTCCGAGCACACCGCCGGGTACATCTGGCGCGGGCCACTGGAGTAACCACCCCCACCGCCACCAGAAGAATAGCCGCCGCCTCCTCCGCCGCTGTATCCGCCGGACGAGTACGATCCGCCGCCGCTGTTGTAACCGCCTGAGGAATATCCTCCTCCGCCGCCGCCTCCGCCACCGTAGCCGGAGTCATATCCGGAGGCTGCGCGCTGAGCCTTCCGGTTCGACCGGCACGTCGGGCAACGCTGAGGCTCGCTGAACCCCCGCTCTGCATAAAACGCCTGCTCGCCAGCCGTAAACGTGAACGCCTGACCGCAATCGCGACAGGTGAGCGTTCGATCGCTCATTCCGCCTGAACCCTCCGCCGCGTCTTCGTTGCCGCGGCACCGAAACGAAAAAAAGAATAAGACGAGAGACGTTTCCGGCCGAACGAGTCACGTTGAGGTACCGCCGAGGGCCCGACGATCACGCGCGAAAAGGAATCGTCTAGTCTAGGAATTATATCATTCAGGCTAATCTGTCAAGCGCTGTGGCCATATTTTGATCTCTTGTAGAGATGGTCGTTTACGCAGAGACGGCGCGTCAGGGCTGTGTTAGGATGCCGCAGGCCGCCTCCGTGACGGCTTTGAACCTGCACTGTCGCAAGGTCGGGGCATGAATCTCCACGAATATCAGGCGTCGGAAATCTTCGCGGCGCACGGCATTCCAACCAACGGCGGCCGTGTCGCTGAAACTTCTGCGGAAGCTGCAGCGATTGCAAAGGAACTGAGCAGCACAGTCGTCGTCAAGGCCCAGGTCCACAGCGGCGGCCGGGGTAAGGCCGGCGGCGTGAAGCTGGCGAAATCGGCTGAAGAAGCGGCCAATGTTGCTTCCCAAATTCTTGGTCTCGATATTCGTGGGCACACGGTCCACAAGGTACTCGTCGCGCCGGCTGCTGATATCGCGCAAGAGTTTTACCTGGGTGTCACCCTGGACCGCGCGCGCAGGCAAAACGTAATCATGGCCAGCGCCGAAGGTGGCGTCGACATCGAAGAGGTGGCCGCGAATACCCCGGAGAAGATTCACCGGGCGCTGGTGGATCCACAGTTGGGCCTCCATGCCTGGCAGGCTCGCGAACTCGCCTTTGCTCTGGGCATCCCCACTGACAAGGTGGCCGGGTTCGTTGCGGTCACACAGCGCCTCTATGAGACCTACATCTCGGAAGACGCCACCCTGACGGAAATCAATCCGCTGATCCTGACCGGCGCGGGTGAGTGGCTGGCGCTGGATGCGAAGATGACCGTCGATGACAACGCCCTCTTCCGCCACAAGGAGACTGAGGCGAAGCGGGACCTGGCCGAGGAAAACGCCACCGAGCTGGATGCACGCGCCTCTGGGATCTCCTTCGTCAAACTGGACGGCGATATCGGCTGCATCGTGAACGGCGCTGGCCTGGCGATGGCGACGATGGACGCCGTCAAGTTGCACGGTGGCGAGCCGGCCAACTTCCTGGACGTAGGCGGCGGCGCGAATGCGGACCAGGTCGCCAAGGCGTTCAGCCTGGTCACGGCCGACCCGAACGTCAAGGCGATCTTCATCAACATCTTCGGGGGCATCACGCGCGGTGATGTCGTCGCCCAGGGTGTCTCCGAGGCTCTGGAGCGCGTGGCCGTCACCGTACCCATCGTGGTTCGGCTCTCCGGGACGAACGCGGAAGAAGGGCGCGAACTGCTCTCTTCCATCGGCCTGACTGCAACTGAAAGCATGGACGAGGCTGCCGCACAGGCTGTGCAGGCCGCCAACGCCGCCTGATCAAAGACCCGCCACGGGGAGGAAACGTACCGGTGAGCATCCTTGTCGATCGCGACAGCCGTGTTCTCGTCCAGGGGATCACCGGGAGGGAAGGCGCCTTCCACACCACCCAGATGGTGGAGTACGGCACCAACGTCGTTGCTGGTGTTACCCCGGGTGGCGCGGGAAAGGAAGTGGCAGGCGTGCCGGTGTTCAACACCGTCGCAGACGCCGTGGCTGCTGCCTCGCCCAACGTCGCCATCATCTTTGTCCCGGCGCGCTTCGCACCGGACGCCATCTACGAGGCAATTGACAACGGCATCCCGTTCGTCATTTGCATCACCGAGGGTATCCCGGTAGCCGACATGGTACCCGTCTACGCACACGTCAGGGAGCGCGGGGCGCGGTTGCTCGGTCCGAACTGCCCCGGTCTCATTACCCCTGACCAGGCGAAAATCGGCATCATGCCCGGGTTCATCCACGCGCCAGGGCCGGTAGGCCTCGTCTCCCGATCCGGGACGCTGACCTACGAAGTCGTGGACGCGCTGACGAAGGCCGGCCTGGGCCAGACAACCGCCGTCGGCATTGGAGGCGACCCGGTCATCGGCACCTCGTTTGTCGATGTCCTCGGCATGTTCGAGGCGGACCCGGAGACGGAAGCCATCGTCATGATCGGCGAGATTGGTGGCTCGGATGAAGAGCAGGCCGCCGCCTTCATCAAGGAGCATGTCACCAAGCCGGTTGTCGGGTTCATTGCCGGGCAGACCGCGCCTCCGGGCAAACGCATGGGCCACGCCGGGGCCATCATTTCTGGCGGCTCGGGAACCGCAGCCGAGAAAATGGCTGCGCTCACCGCAGCCGGCGTCCATGTCGTTGACAGGCCCTCTGCCGTGCCGGCTGCCGTCAAGGCAGCGCTCGGGCCCAGCTAACCTCCCCCAAAAACGTTCAGCAAACCCTCAGTTTCAGTTCAGGGCACGTTCAGCGCCCTTCCCCATACTGATGTCCATGATCGGTTCCGGGAGTGGTGCTGGGCGGGCCATACTGCTCCCGGGTCCGGTCATCTTCGTTAGAGAAACGTTCCTGAACCGGAACGAGAGGGAGTTCGTTATGTTGCATTCGCAGCGGGATCGCATGCGACGAGCGGCGCTCACCGGCATCCTTGGTCCCAGCCTTCTGCTGGGAGCGGCCGGTGTCATGGCCTTCGGCAACCTGCCGGGCGCGCCAGTTCCTTCCGCCAATGCGGAATCCGTGGTCAGCGGCGGCGCCTGCACCACGTTCGGCAGCCAGGTTGCCCCGACAGCAACCGACCTGTCCGTTGCAGACGTGGCTGAGAAGGTCAATCCCGCTGTTGTGACCGTTCTCAACCTGCAGCCCCTGAGCCAGGCCAACATGGGCAACTTCACCGGAATCGACGGCCTCCCCGAGATGCCAGGCATTGGTGAGATCCCTGGCATGCCAGAGGCACCATCAGACAACCAGGGCGACACTGCTCCGCAGACCAGCCAGACCGATGAAGACCAGCTCGTGCCCATCGGTTCGGGTTCTGGCTTCTTCGCCGACGAGTTGGGTCACGTCATCACCAACGCGCATGTCGTAGACGGCGCACAGGAACTGAGCGTGGTTCTCCAGGATGGCACGCAGGTCCCGGCTGAGCTGATCGGCAAGGACGACCTCGTTGACGTCGCCATCATCCAGGTCGATCTGCCGTCAGGCACATCAGTGCCAAGCATTGCCGCGTTCGGTGATTCCGACGCACTACGGCCGGGTGAAGAAGTCGTTGCGATCGGCAACGCCCTGGGCGAGTTTCCGAACACGGTCAGCGAAGGCACCGTCAACGGCACGGATCGCGCCTTCCCTGGCATGGGCGGCCTGAGCACCTATGTTCAGCATGACGCCGAGATCTGGCATGGCAACTCCGGTGGCCCACTCCTGAACCTGCGTGGTGAGGTGGTGGGTATCAACACCGCCGGCATCAGCGACAGCGCGATGGGCACGGACCTGGGCTCCGCCGACATGGCGTTCGCTGTCGAAGGCAACACCGTGTGCAAAGCCGCGGCCCAGCTCCTCGAAACTGGCAAGATCGCCTGGCCATACA
>JALYWD010000379.1 GCA_030852885.1 Chloroflexota bacterium
CGCTCGGCCTGCCGGAAGGCGGCGAAGCGGCGGAGGAAGACGCCGTGGCGCTCTTCACCTCCACCATCCAGGACTCGCCGGAGCCGGTGACTGTGCTGGCGCTGGGGCCGCTGACGAACGTGGCAGCCGCGCTGGAGGCCACGCCGGAGCTGGCTGACAAGATCGAGAACATGGTCGTCATGGGCGGCGCGGTCGATGTCGATGGCTCGTTCGTGAGCGATGAGAACACCACCGCCGAGTGGAACATCTACAGCGATCCGCACGCGGCGCGGCTGGCCTTCGAGTCTGGCGTCCCGATCACGCTCGTCCCGCTCGACGCCACCAACGAGGTGCCGGTCACCCCGGAGTTCGTGGAGAAGCTGGAGGCGGAGAAATCCACCCCGGCCGCCGAGTTCGTTGCCCAGCTCCTCGCCAACAACGCGGAGTCGATCGCCTCAGGCAGCTACTACTTCTGGGATCCGCTGGTCGGGACCAACGCGCCGCCAGCGGAGTGGATGACCACCATCGAAACGGTGGAAGCGCTCGGCCTGCCGGAGGGCGGTGCAGCGGCCGAGGAGGATGCCGTCACGCTCTTCACCTCCACCATCCAGGATTCGCCGGCGCCGTTCACGGTGCTGGCCCTGGGCCCGCTGACCAACGTCGCCTCGGCGCTGG
This sequence comes from Chloroflexota bacterium, assembly GCA_030852885.1. GTDB lineage: Bacteria > Chloroflexota > Chloroflexia > Thermomicrobiales > UBA6265 > JACCXM01. The sequence goes on from JALYWD010000379.1 coordinate 655, forward strand.
AGGCTACCCCGGCGCTGGTGGACAACATCGCGATGATGGTCGTCATGGGCGGCGCGGTCGATGTCGATGGCTCGTTCGTCAGCGACGAGAACACGAGCGCCGAGTGGAACATCTACAGCGATCCGCATGCGGCACGGCTCGTCTTCGAGTCCGGCGTCCCGATCACGCTGGTCCCGCTGGACGCCACCAACGAGGTGCCCGTCACCCCGGAGTTCGTGGCGAAGCTGGAGGCGGAGAAATCCACACCTGCCGCCGAGTTCGTCGCCACCCTCCTGGGCAACAATGCGGAGTCGATTGCGTCGGGCAGCTACTACTTCTGGGACCCGCTGGCGGCCGTGGTGCTGGGCAGCCCGGACCTGGTCACGCTGGTCCCGCGTGACGTGACCGTCGTCGATGTTCCTGGCCACCCGGAAGATGGCCGCACCAAACCCGTCGCCAACGGCTCGGAGATCCTCGTCGCCACCGCGCCCGATGGCGAAGCGCTGGAAGCGGCGCTGCTGGAGGCGTGGAACCGGTAGGCAGCTCACGCGCCGGGGCGCGGCAACTATCCGCGCGCCCATCTCACTCTGGCCTGGGAGGAGCACCTGTACCGAGGGGCCGGCCAACCGGCCCTCTCCCTGGTTGACAGCCGTGATGCGCCCGCTCAGAGCCGTTCACGGGACGCCGTTGCGCGACCTCGCGCCCAGCGGCAACCGTCTGGCAGGGTTCGGCATGGGAGCTGTACTCGCCGCGCCACGCCTGCCCTGGGAATCTCGCCACATCGCGCGCAGCAGCACCACCAGCCCGGCGGCTCCCGCCAGCGTTGGCGCGCCGAACCGCAGGCCCTGGCGCAGGGCTTCGTCCCGAGCGCGGCGCTGGAAGGCGCGGGTGTCATTGACGTGGGGGAAGGGCTCGCCCTGCGGCACCGGTTTGCCGAGGAAGGCGCAGAGCGGCTCCCACCCCTGGGCCACGTCGAAGACCAGCAGCCGTTCGGGCGGGATTGCGGCGCATACCTCCCGCTGATGCGCGCGGAACACGCGCAGCGCATGGGCACGGTCGGCGAAGCGGCCCTCGAATATCTCGCGCCAGACCAGGTCATGCGTCAGGTGGTAGCCGCCGCGCAGCGCCGGGTTGGCCAGCCCGGTCAGGTCCAGGAGCAGCCTCGCCCAGGGGGATTGCTCGACCCGGCGATGCAGCGGGAAGAGCGTAGCCGCCATGCTGTCATACCAGCGGCCGGGATCGCGCACCGTCAGGATGACCCGGGCGTGCGGGTGCGCCGCGCTCAGCTCCCGCCAGAACGCGGCGGCGGGCCAATCGACCGTCGCGCGATACCCCTCCAGCAGTGGCCGCCAGTCAACCGGCTGGCCATCGCGCCGGCGAGCGGCGGCATCCTGCCAGAGTGTGACGCGCTCTGGTTGGGCCAGGGTCTGCTCCATGTGGTCGCAAGGATCCACCCCCAGCCGCTCCAGCGCGGCGCGCAGGGAGAGCGTGCCAGTACGCCCAAACCCCGCGCCGACAACTTCCAGGGTGGAAGCGGGCGTGTCTGCTCCTTCCCACACGCTCGCGCCATCCCCCGCGCTGATTCGGTTTCCCTGCATGAACTGGAGCCGCTCCCGGTGTATTGCGTCCTGGCCTGGCGTTCACGGAACGCTGCCCTGGCACACTGCACGGCCGGGGCCAGTGGAGAGGAGCCTATCAAAGCGCCAACCCATGGCCAATCGCCGAAATGGTGGGGAAGTGCCACCAGTGGCGCTCCAGACCAAATTGGCGGCGCGCGCATCTGCCAATCTTCCCGCGAGATGAGGACCATCCGTTGTGTCATGGCGAGTCCCGCGGCACCCGGCGCGGCGCTACCATAGCGGCGGCAATCAGCGTGGATGGCCACCAGATACCCGTCACACTCGCTCTGCGTCGTACTCTGCGGGTGTCCAGTAACCATAAGGGAACCTCGATGCGCAGCGGGAACTCAGATCGGCCGCGAGCCTGGCACGATCCCGGGGCTCTCACGTTGCCCGACGAATCGGGCGGCGTGCTTGGGCGGCTGATGCGCAGCAGCCCCCTGGGCATCGTCGTCACGAGGGCCGCCGACGGCCGCATCCTCGACGTCAACGATGCCTTCCTGCGGCTCGCGCGGTATGACCGGGCAGAGGTCATGGGCCGCACCACGCTCGACCTCGGCATCTGGGGCGATCCGGAGCGGCGCAAGGCCATGACGGCCGCCCTCGATGGCAGCACCCCCCTGCGCGATTTCGAACTGCCGCTCGTCACCAGCACCGGTGAGGTGCGCCAGGTCCTGGCCTCGATCGAGCCAGTCGATCTGGACGGCACGCCCTGCCTGCTCGCCCACCTCTTCGATATCACCGAGCGCCGGCAACTGGAAGAGCGCCTGAAAGTCCGCGAGCGCCGGTTTCACGCCATCTTCGACAACACCTTCCAGTTCACCGGGCTCCTGGCCACGGATGGCGCCCTGCTCGAGGTCAACCAGACCGCGCTCGACTTCGCCGGGCTGGCGCCGGAGGACGTCATCGGCCGCCCCTTCTGGGAAATCCCCTGGTGGATACACTCCGCGCAAACCCAGGAGCGGCTGCGCGCGGTGGTGCGCCAGGCCGCCCAGGGGAAGTTCATCCGCTACGAGGTCGATCTGCGCGGCAAGGGTGGCGCCGTGGCGAGAATCGACTTCTCCCTCAAGCCCCTCCGTGACGAATCCGGGCAGGTCACCTACCTGATCCCGGAGGGGCGGGATATCACGGACGTGCGCACGGCCGAGGCGGCCCTGCTGGAAAGCGAAGAGCGCTTCCGCAATGCGTTCGAGCTGTCGCCCATCGGCATCGCCCTCGTCGCGCCCAATGGCCGCTGGCTGGAGGTCAACCGCGCCCTCTGCGAAATCCTCGGCTACAGCGAGGCAGAGCTGCGGGAGCGCACCTTCCAGGACATCACGCACCCCGATGACCTCGATGCGGACCTGGCCCTGGTCCAGCGGCTGTACGCTGGCGAGATTCCCTCGTACCAGATGGAGAAGCGCTACTTCCGCAAGGATGGCGACACGATCTGGGTCCTCCTGACTGCTTCCCTGATGCATGCGGCCGATGGCACGGCAACCTCGGCCCTGGCCCAGGTGATGGATATCACCGCGCGCAAGCAGGCTGATCGCGAGATCGAACGCGCACTCGAGCTGCAACTCGCAGCCAACTCCGAGCTGGAACGGCTCGGCCAGGCGCAGCGCAACTTCCTCTCGGTCTTCACCCACGACTTCCGCACGCCGCTGACCTGCATCCTGGGCTACAGCGAGGTGCTGCAGGAGCGGCGCGAGGTAGCCGACAGGGCCGCCGAGTTCGCGGGGATCATCGCCGACAACGCCCGGCGGCTGAACCGCATGGTGGATGACCTCCTGGACCTCGACCGCCTGGAAGCCGGCAAGACGCCGATCCGGCGCCAGCCGGTGGACCTGGGCAGTGTGCTCAGCGAGGTCGCCACCCTCTTCCGCCCGCATGACGCCACGCATCACATCTCCCTGGAGATCGCGCCGGATCTGCCGTACATCACGGGCGACCGGGATGCGCTCATCCGCGTCGTCACGAACCTCGTCGAGAATGCGGTCAAGTACTCCCCGGCCGGCTGCCAGGTCACCCTGCTCGCCCGGCGTGAGGGTGACGCCATCCATGTGGAAGTGCGGGATGGGGGTCTCGGCATTCCCGCCAGCGATCTCGAAGTGATTTTCGACCGCTACGCCCGGGTCGCATCGGAATCAACGCGGCGCATTCGGGGCTCGGGGCTGGGGTTGGCCATCGTGCGGGAAATCATCGAGGCGCACGGCGGGCGTGTCTGGGCCGAGAGCGAGCCAGGGGTTGGCTCCACGTTCCACATCACCCTGCCCACCCCCATCATCGAGCCCCCCCACGCCAGCGGCCCAGGCAGCGTCAGGAACCCGCGGACGTAGCCAAAGCCCTGGCGGGCGCCAGGCTCACTCATGACCGCGTCCCGGGCGTGCGCCCACCTTCAGGTGACCTCCTCCACAGGTGTCATCTCGGGCCCACAAGTGTCATCTCGAGCGCAGTCGAGAGATCTCGGCGTCACCAGCCACAACGGATCGAGGTCACCGCGACGCTCGCGCGCGGGCAGCGGCGTTTGGCGGTGGAGCAAGCCAGGATCCCTCACGCCTGGTGACCTCCGCGCGAGACACGGTGGGTTCGTGGCGCTTCCCCGCACCAGACAACTCCCCCAGGCCGCTTTCCCCTTGCTTTCGTCCTTGCGGCGCTTGTGCCGTTGCATGCGGCGACGCCGCCGATCCCTGGCTTCCGCGCCCTCATATCCTCCTCTCCCGCGTCTGGCCTCGTGGTCGGGATGTCACCTCGGGAAACCGCGGGTTTGCGCCTGGTTGGCGGGGTCTGGTGGTGGCGAGCGCCGGGATGAGCGGGCGGTCCGTGAGCAACGCAGGGCCGCCCGCCCGCGCTCGCGCTCAGCCGGTGCAGCCGCCCGGACAGGGATCGGCGCCACAGGCATCGTTCGGGAAGCCCCAGCAATCGGGTTCGGTGGGAGCGCTGTTGTTGCAGAGGACCGTGTCACCCTCGATGGTGATGATCGAGGGCGCGGCGCGATACAGGCCGCCGCCGGCGATTGCGCTATTGCCGATGACGCGGGTGTCGGTCAGGGTCAGCGTGGCCAGGAAGAAGTTGTAGATACCGCCACCCCTCCATTGCCGGTTGCCGGTGACGCAGCAGGCGATAAGCGTGGCCTGCCCATCGTTGTACAGCCCACCACCCGTGAAGCTGACATCCCCGGTTTCGGGCCCGTTGTTGCGAAGCTGGCAGCGGGTCATCGTCAGCGTGCCTTCATTGATCACCCCCTGGGAATATGCGCTGACGCGGTTATCGCGCACCGTGCAGTCGGTCATGGCCACATGGGAGCCAGATAGGACTGACACGCCAACACCACCATGCGCTATCGCCACCCGCTCCACCTGGACCGGCGCAGCAGCCGTCCCGACATTGAACCCCATGGAGACCACCACGCCACCCCCACCCTGGGCCAGGATGGTGCCGCCTTCGCCATCCCCGGCCCCGATGATGCGCACCCGCCGGTTGATCCGGAATGCGGCGGTTAACGAGGGCAGGGTGAAGGCGCCAGCGCAGAGCCGGATGGTCTCCGGCCCGTCGGGATCGGCCAGGGCTGCCTGGAACGCCGCCGTCGTCTCGTAGCAGCATTCGCCAGCCACACAGCGCGCGCCCGTGCCGCACGCCTTGCCACACTCGCCACAATGGAGCGGGTCATGCTGCGGATCGACGCACGCCCCCGCGCAGCACGTTTCCTCCACCGCGCAGGACCTGCAGGTGCCGCCCGCCGCCCCACAGACCGCGTGCGTGTTGCCCGCCTTGCAGGTCCCATCGGTGGCGCAGCACCCCGCTGGACAGTGATGGGCTGCCGAACAGGGGGTGCAGACCTTGTTGACGCAAACGGGGTCGCTGGCCGGGCACGACCCGGCACACGTCCCGCTGCTTGCGTCGCAGCAGGCGCCGCCTGGGCAGCCGGACGGGTTGACAGAGCAGGCGACACAACTGCCGTCTTCGCAGATCGGCGTCGTGCCGGAGCAATCGTCGCTGTCGCAGCACGCCTGGCAGGAGCCTGAGCAGCACTGGTTGCCACCACCGCAGCTCGTGCCATCGATCTCGGTGGTGCACGTGCCAACGACGTCGGGAATAGTGCACGACTCGCAGTCTCCAGCACAGGCACTGTCGCAGCAGACGCCCTCGACACAGAACCCGGAGGCACACTGCCCGCCGTGGGCGCACGCCTCGCCATCCGGCAGGTCGCCGACGCAGGCGCCGTTGTCGCAGAACGAGCCAGCCACGCAGTCGCCATCGCCGGCGCAGGTGGTGGCGCAGGCGTCGCCCGCGCACTGGGTGTAGGGCGCGCAGGAGACGGGTGAGGCCGCCTCGCAGACCCCGCTGCCGTTGCAACTTCCCCGCGGCAGCAACGTGCCGCTCTGGCAGGTGGCCGCCGCACCGCAGGGTGTCCCGGCCTGTGGCACGCAGGTCCCCGGCGCACCGGCCGCGCCCTGGCAGGTGAAGCACTCCGCGCAGGCCGGGCTGCAATCACACGAGCCGCAGTCCACCGGCTGCTGGCAGTTGTTGGGGACGCTGCCGCACTTGCCAGCGCACGTCTCGGCCACGGATTCTGGCTTGCATCGCTGCTTCTTCTTGCGCTTGCCGTTGCCGCGGTGGCGGCCCTTGCCGTGCTTGTGCCGCTTCTTGCGCCGCTTGCGCCGTCCCTTGCCCCCGGCATCACCAGGTTCGAGGATGCCGAGCAAGCCCCCCACCGCCGGCAGTGTGGCCAGCAGCGCCAGCAGGCGGCGGCGCGAATCCGGGATGGCGAGGGCTTTCACCAGCATATCGAAGTAACGAGCGTCCACACGTGGTCCTCCCTGACGGCGCGGTCTCACCGGCACACTGCGGCGCGAGGAGGCTGCCGTCCCTGCGGCAGCCCGTCATCCATCCTCGTGCCCCGGGGACGGCGTGTCACCTCGGGAAACCACGGGTTTTCGCACTGGCGGACTGCGTGGTGGCCCAGGAGGGGCCAGATACGCGGCAGCGCGGCTGAGGTGGAGGCCGCACCCTCACGCGTATGTCGGCTTGAGCGACGTCGCAGGATCTCGTTCGTCAGCTACACGGCTCGCGGTCACCACACCGCGAAGCCAGCGTCCCCACAACACTACGCCCCGGCCGCGCGCTGCTCCGGCCAGTCATCGCCGCTGACTACGGCGATCTCCACCCTCACCCCGAGTGTCGCCGTGATGGCCTCGCGCAGGGCGGGCAGCAGGCGGGTGGTGATGCGGTCGCGGGCCACGGCGTTTGGTGCGCCGATGAGCAGCGTCTCCCCCTCGCGGCCGATCAGGCTGGCTGGGCGCAGCCACGTCTCCAGATCGGCGCGGCTCACGCTGCCGCGCCGCCCCACCTCATCCAGCACCGCCGCCCAGACCTGCCGGCTGGAGAGCCCCACCTCCGCAATGGGGAAGTTCACCGGCTCTGACTTCGCCATCATCGCGGGCTCTCCTCCGCGCTCCGGAGCTGGCGACCAGGTGGCGGCGTCCACCGGCGCGGTTGCCCCCGGCTGCCGCGAGGTCCCCACCGCGCTCGTGCCGGGGAAGCCATCACGCTCCCAGCGCTGCAGGATCTCGCGCAGGCGGCGCGGAGCCACGAAAGCGCTCCCCGCCTCCACCGCTTCCCAGACCGCCGCCTCCAGCCAGCCCCAGCCGCTGCCCGGCACATCCGCGCTGGCCGCCGCCGCGCTCGCCGCGGCCGGGGTGAACCGCTCGGCCAGGTCCCGCAGCAGTTTGCGCTCCGCCGGCGTCGCCGCGCGGTCGTTCGCCTGCTCGAAAACGCGCAGGGCGGCCATCTGTGCCGCCGCGTCCATGGGCGGCTGCGCTCCCGGACCACCTGTCGTTACTGGCCCGGAAACTGACACTACTGGCTCGGAACCCTGCGCTGGCGCGGAATTCGTCCGCTCGCTCTTTTCGTCTTTACCCGGTCTCTTCGTAGTTGTACGTGATTCGTCATACGTCGTGTTGGTCGGTGCAACAGAGGTTGGGTCACCTGTGTTGGTGGCTCCAACATCGCTGCGCCGCTGACCGCGTGAACCTCTGTTGGTCCCTGCAACTTCCACCCCCGAACCAGTGTTGATGCGTGCAACAGAGGTTGCTTCCCCCACTGGCATCGTGACAGCGGTGCTGTCATTGACCACTGCCGGGGTTGCCGTCTCGTCACCGCTGCTGGGCACAAAAAAGTCGGGGTCGTTCGTGGAGGTGACTCCCCCACCCTTGCGTGCCGCGTG
>JALYWD010000389.1 GCA_030852885.1 Chloroflexota bacterium
CCGAGAACCCGCTCCTGGAGCGAGTCAAGTTCGCCTCGATCTTTTCTTCCAATCTGGACGAGTTCTTCATGATTCGCGTGGCCGGCGTCAAGCGCAAGATCACCGCCGGGATCACCTTGCTCGGCCCAGATGGCCGCCCACCAACAGCACAATTCAAGCTCATTCGCGCCAGAATTCAGTCAGCGCTCAACGAGCAAGCACGAATCATCAGCAAGGACCTGATTCCTGCGCTGGACAAAGCCGGTATTCGCATCCTCCCGTTCGACACCCTGGCCACGTCTCAGCATGTGGTGCTGAACAGGTACTTTGTTGATGAGATCTACCCGATTCTCACGCCGCAGGGTATTGACCGGGGCCGGCGGTTTCCGCATGTCTCCAACAGGAGCCTGAATCTCATCGTCGTGCTTGAACTGCCCGACGGCGTGCGCTATGCCCGGGTCAAGATCCCCGCAACCATCTCGCGGTTTGTTGAAGTTCCTCCCTCAGCAGGTGATGCGACCGGGTCCCAAACCTTCACGCTTCTGGAACAGGTGATAGCGGCAAACCTGGCGCAATTGTTCACCGGCGCGACGGTCCTGGCGGCGTATCCGTTCCACGTTACCCGGGACTCTGATATCGAACTCGACGAAGACGACGAAGACGACCACAACGACCTGATGGAAACCATGCGTGAGCACATCGCGCAACGTGCTTTCGGGCCAGTTGTTCGGCTGATGACGGACACCACCATGCCGAAGGCGATTCGGCAGTGGCTGGTGGAGCAGTTGCACGCCACGGATCAGGACCTGTACGTCGTGGACAGCCTCCTTGCCGCTGAAGAGTTGCTGGAACTTGGCAACATAGATCGTCCGGATCTCAAGTACCGGCCCTTCTCACCCGCTCCGGTCCCATGCCTGACTCCCGGACCGGACTGTACGACGGATGATGTCTTTGCCTACATCCGCAAGCACGATGTCCTGGTTCATCATCCCTATCAGTCGTTCGGCGGGGTGGTGGACTTCCTGAAAGCCGCGTCGTCCGACCCTGATGTGGTGGCGATCAAGCAGACGCTGTATCGCCTGGGCAAGAACTCCCCGTTAATCTCGTCGCTGATCGGCGCGCGCGATGATGACACCCAGGTTGCCGTGCTGGTTGAGCTGAAGGCCCGTTTTGACGAAGAGAACAACATCACCTGGGCCGAAGAACTGGAGCGACACGGCGTGCATGTAGCCTACGGCCTCACCGGCCTGAAAACGCATTGCAAGGCCACGCTGGTTGTCCGGAGAGAGCCGGATGGCCTGCGCCGCTACGTCCATCTGGCGACCGGGAATTACAACGCCACCACCGCCCGCTTCTACGAGGACCTGGGCCTCCTGACGGCCCGTGAAGATATCGGGGCGGACGTCTCTGATCTGTTCAACGTGCTGACCGGCTTCTCCACGCAGGACGACTACCGCAAGATCTGGACGGCGCCCGGCTCACTTCGCCGGCACATTCTCAAAAAGATCGAGGCCGAAATTGATCGCCACCACGCGCAAGGGAACGGCTACCTCGCGTTCAAGGTGAATGCCCTTGTGGACCGAGTGGTCATTCGTGCGCTCTACAAAGCCTCTCGTGCCGGGGTCAAAGTCGATCTCATCGTGCGCGGCGCGTGCTGCCTACGGCCCGGCGTCCCTGACTGGAGCGAAAACATCCGGGTCTTCAGCCTGGTCGGGCGCTTCCTGGAACACAGCCGCATCTACCAGTTCGGACAAGGCGAGGGAACCGAGATCTATCTCGGCAGCGCGGACCTGATGGAGCGAAACCTGGATCGCCGGGTGGAAGTCGTTTTCCCCGTCGAGGATGCGGCCTGGGCCGCCGAGATCAGGGATGAGATCATGGGCGCGTACCTGCGCGATACCGTGAACGCATGGGAACTCGATGCGGACGGCACCTATCGCCGGCGTCTGCCAGCTCCCGGCGAGGCCCCGTTTGACGCGCAGGCGTGGTTCGTTGCGCAATATCAGAAGTCGCCAACACTCCGGAAGGAGCGCGCTGAACCCGGTGCGGACGTAGCGGTGCTGGTGGCGCCATAGGCAGCCACCAGCACCGTCGCCCGGAGCATTACGGCATCAAATCTTCTGACGAATCCGCGACCATCGCCTGTGCCTCGAGCGCAGTCAACGCAAAGTTGTCGATTTCCTGCTGCAGCGCGTCTCGCAGATTGATGAGATCGACCAGGTCCAAGCCCGCCAGGACCGCATTATTCTCCGGATCCCCGTCATCAATGCTATGCCCGACGACGCGAAACTCGACGTCCCAGCCCTCTTCGCCGTTCGCGTCGGCGGTGGCTGGCGCCTCATCCATGTAGATGTTGTACGTCTCCACGGTGCCCCACCTTCTTCGTAGCGACGCGATTTCCGCCGGGTTTCCTCGCCACCGAGTCAGACCCGGCAGGGCGGATCACTTCGCGCTCTTGCCTCGCGCACAGTGTAAAGGACGCAGAGCCACGAAACGCCCAATTTCGCGGTGGGCTGCGGCGTATTGCGACTTTCGGACCCGGCGATACCGCATTCTCCCGCCGGTGCTCCCACCGTGGGAGCACCGGCGCGCCGCGAGAACCCCGGGATTCAGGCATTGGCCTTCGGTTTGGCCCGCAATCCAGACGGCACGAATCCCAGCAACGCCTTGACGAGCGGGCCTGACTCACGGTTGGCGTTCAGGTCTGCTTCATTCTGGAGGACCGCCTCCCGCACGATGTTGCCGCCGAAGTAGCGGATCGGGTCGTAGGGATAGAGGGAGCTCGGGCCGCGGTTGATTGGGCTCTCCTGCCACTCGTCACGCAGATCGAGCGCAGTGGAAGCCAGCACATGGCCGCCGACATAGCTCGGTGTTACGCCGGTCCCAGAGTACCCGACGCCATAGATGATGTCTGGCGTGCCGTCGAGGTGGCCAAAGAACAGGCTGTTCGTCTCGCTGCGGTCGATGGGACCCGTCCAGGTGTGCGTGATTGGCACGTCGGTCAGCATCGGGTAGATGCGGTTGAACGACCTGACCGTGCGTTTGACCCGCGCGCCTGGGTCTTCCAGTTCCGGACCAACCTGCCCCATGAACACGTGGGAGCAGCCACCCTTGCCGAAGGCGATACGGCCATCGCGGGTGGTCCGGTAGTAGTGGACCATCATGTGCGAGTCGCCCACTGGCCGCCCGCTGGTCCAGCCAATCTCCTGCAATCGCTCCGGGATCGGCGCGGTCGCGATCATGTCGCTGGACATGGGGAGAACGGCGCGGCGGATTTCCGGCAGGGAGCACATCCAGGCATTCGTAGCCAGCACGACCTTGTCCGCGATGATGGCGCCCAACGGAGTGCGCACAACTGGCGGCCGACCCCGCAGGATCTCGGTGGCCGGGGTGTGCTCGTAAATGCGCACGCCCTTTTTGAGCGCAACCCGGCGCATCCCGCGCGCCAGCAGCGCGGGCTGAATGCGCGCGCCGTTCCGGTCCAGGATGCCGGCAAGGTGCACTGGCGATCCACTCTGCCGCGCAATCTCCTCTGGCGTCATTTCCGTGAAGACATCGTAGCCGCGAGCGCGCACCATCTCGACGGCCTCGCGCCAGCGACCAACCTGACCCGGCGCTGTTGCGGTGACCAGAATGCCCTCTGTCCGCACATCCGCGTCAATCCCGTTCTCGCTGCAGAGCCGCGTTATGGCCTCAATCGCCTCGCCACACTTGCGAGCCAGGCGCAGGCCTTCCTCCTCGCCGTACTTCTCGATAAGGGTGGGCAGCTTGAGCCACCAGGTGCTGGCAAAGCCGCCGTTGCGCCCGCTGGCGCCAGAGCCGCAAATGTCAGCTTCGATGAGCGTGACATCGACTGACGGATCGTGCTCCTTGATCTTGAGCGCGGTCCAGAGGCCGGTGTAACCGCCACCAATGATGCAGATGTCCGTCACGTGCTTGCCAGTGAGGGGCTCGACGTTCTCCGCGTCCGGCTCAACGGCGATGGCTTCTTCCAGCCAAAGCGCACGCTTGCGGGCGCCGCGTACGGGCTGTAGTCGGGTCATGACTCCTCCAAATCGCGGTGACGAGACTTCTTGCGGCGCGTGGTCACCACCATGCGGTGACTCAGGAAAAAACAACGCAACCCGCCGGCGACAAGTAGCGACTACAGCAGGCCGCGCGCTCTCCCTTCTGCCTGAAGTGCGGCCAGCACCTGCGCGTGTGCGGCTTCAGTCGCGCCAGCGACGAGCCCGCCTTCGTTGATCGTGCGCTCCTTGTTGTAGCGATAGGGATTTCCAGCGAGATCCGTGGTCTTGCCGCCAGATTCAGCGATGACGATATCAGCCGCACAAAAATCCCATTCGTGGGCCATGTCGTGCGGTCCTACGGCGCGAATGCCAACCATCGCGTCATGTAATCGCGGTGGCAGGAAGATGCGCGGGGCGAATCCGGTGACGCTGGGCGGCATCGGTTCGGCCCCAAGCCGGGTAGTTACTGCCGCCAGGACATCGAGGTTCCCAGGCGCGCCAAACCATTTCGAAGTCGCTACGCGCGGGACGCCAGGCAGTTCGTCATTCCACACGCGTTCGGGCTGCGCATCCCCGCGCTTGACCCAGGCGCCGCCGCCCTTGCTGGCGTAGACCAGGGTTCCGGTAGTCGGTTGATACCCGACACCAACGACCGGGTAACCGTCTTCCACCAGCGCAATCAGGATGTCGAACTCACCGGTGCGCTGGATGAACTGCTCGGTGCCATCGATGGGATCCACAATCCAGCAGCGTGGGTTGCTGAGACGCGCCGAGTCGTCCTGACCCTCTTCGGTGAGCAGGGCATCGTGCGGAAAGGCAGACGTGAGGAAGGTGCGGATGACTTTGTCGGCCGCCAGGTCTGCGTCCGTAACCGGCGAACCGTCGACTTTTTCATAGCTGGCCGCGGCGGTGCGGTCGTAGAGGTCGCGCACGATGGAGCCAGCGGCCAACGCGGCGGCGATGGCTACCTCCAGTTCCTTCTGGAACGGGGCGGAGGAACCTTCCACCAGAAATCCTTTCACAAGGGCCAATCTCAGGCCGATGGTAGCACCCGTCCACTCACTATTACGTGACATAACGATAACACTGGGCACGCATTGATTCTGGCTGCGGAGAACCCTGCCGGAGCGCGGTGTGTCTTACGCGGTGGCAGCCGTCACGCGAGGCACAAGTTCCTGCGCGAGCAATTCCACCGTTTCCAGGTCGGTGGCATCGAGGATTTGCACGACGAGGTATTGCATACCTGCGTCAACCAGACCCTGGTAGTAGGCAGCGGCCTGCTCAGGTGTTCCGATTACGCGGCTGTGCCGTTGCTCTTCGCTCAGGCCCTCCGGGTAGTAGCGGTCCCGCTTCGCGGTTGCTTCCCGCTCGGTCGGCGCCAGCATGAGCCAGCTCGTGAAGTGAGAGCGCAGCACCGACCCGGGGTCACGGTTCTCCTCCAGGCAGTATCGATCCAGAATGTCGTTCTTGCGCCGCACCTCGCCGAACGTCCGCACCAGCCCCGTCGCGTGGCCGGAGCCGAAATTGCAGGCATCCGCATGTTTCGCGACCAGCCGCAGGGCTGTTTTCTCTCCCGATCCGGCCAGGATGAGCGGTGGCCCTGGCTGCTGCACCGGCGGTGGTGTCACCTGTTCCTCGACAGTGAAATGGTGCTTCCCGCGAAACGTGAACGGCTGCGAGCCCCAAACGCCCCGGATGAT
>JALYWD010000402.1 GCA_030852885.1 Chloroflexota bacterium
ATCAGCACGAGCACGAGGAAGCTGTGGAAGGTCTGCCCGGTCAGCACCCGCATGCCGGCGTGGCTGGTATCGGCCATGACGGCCGGGTTGAGCCCGATCACCACGAAGAGCAGCCCGATCAGCGTCCCGGCAATGGCGGTAACCGCCGTGAAGAAGTCATGCCATTCCAGCAGCGCGGTGCTTATGGGATCCACCGGGAACGCCTTGCCTGAGTCGCCTGTTGCCGAGCGTGCATCGTATCGCACCGTGGGAGCATCGGGTGCGCAACAGGGCGCAGATCGCGTGCGCGAACCTGGTGTGATGCCAAAACCCCGGGAGGTTCGCGCACGTCTGGGCGTCATCCTGCCAAGCTTTGCCAAGATTCACGCCACCGCATAGCCCGGACTATCATGCTGGCGGCAGGAGATCAGGCGCGCACTGCCGAGACTTGCGCAGATTTTCCGCCGTTGCACCCGCCTCTCGGGGCGGGTGGGGATTGAAACTGGTGGGATACTTGACGGGGGCAGAGACAGACACGATGGCGAACATCACGGTAGCGGCCCTGATCATCGAGACCCACACCGAAGATCACATTTGGGAGCGCCACCGAATCGCCGACGTGCAGGTCTACGCACTGATCGAAGGTCGCTACAAGGTGATCCCGAACCACGGCACCGCCCCATACCGCCTCATCGGTCATGACTATCAGGGTCGCTGCCTCGCCGCCCCGATTGCTCCCACCTATGATCCGCTCGTGTGGACAGTCGCCAGCGCTTGGTACTGCGATAAGGAGGAGCAAATGATCCTGATGCGGCGGTAGCCACCGCCGCAAGGGTCCGGAAGATGCGTGACGCAGGAGGAACCACTATCATGACCAACATGCAAAACGACCACAACACCAGCGCACCACTCCCACTGCATGCACCGGTCCTGGCCGAGGGCGAGGCCCTGGAGGGCGTCAACGTCCCCAACCCCAAACTCATCCTGCAAATCACCCTGGAGCGTGAAGATGTGCGCCTGCTGGCTGAGCCGGCACAAGCCGCAAACATGCCCATGGGGCGCTACATCAAGCAGGTGGCGCTTGCAGCCGCTCGTGCCTATCAGGACGAACAGGCGAAGCAGGCAAGCTAGCCCCGCCCCCAGTTGCCGCTTCTCTCTATTGCGTTGCACCCGCCTCTCGGGGCGGGTGGGGATTGAAACGCGCCACTGATCGTCATGATGACTGGGCCAGTCGTAGGTTGCACCCGCCCCGAGAGACGGATAAAAATGAAACCCGGAATGATTGGGCTCAGTCCTGAGCCAACTGCGGATCGTCAAGATCGCGGCGGGCTGCCTCCCGGGCGACCTGGAGCAGGTAGCGGTTGATCGGCAGACTTGCCTTCCTGGCCGCATCGCCGATTAGCCGCGCGTCATCGAGCTCTAGCCGCATGCCGATCGTGAGGATCGGATTGGGGCAGGGGATGCCGGCCTCGGTCGTGCTCCCTTCCCAGTACGATGGGTCGCGCAGTTCGGCTTCGATGTCGTCAAGGGTGCAGTGTCGCGTTGCCATGTCGGAAAGCATAGGTGGGACTAATCACCAGTTCTATGATCTGAGGAGCCGTCTCGCGTTTTCCACCCCTACCGTTTGATGTGGCACCCGCCTCTCGGGGGGTAAGGATCGCCACCGAGACAAGGGATGCTCGTGGTGACGCGACCTCCATTCGTTGCTGCACTGGCTGGCGCGGGCGGCCACGGGAACCCAGGCCGCCCGCAGGATCGCTACCCCCGCTCGATGATCTCCCGCTGCATGCGGCAGACAACGGTGTAGGCCGGGTTGTAGACGTTGCCGATGTCGTAGCCGACGGTCTGACCCATGAGGTGTGAGGCTGACGCCAGGTCGTAGCCGTAGTCGGTCATCAGCCAGGTCAGCATCTCGGTGGTGGCGTGCTGCAACGCCTGATCGAGCGGGCGCGCGTTGCCGGCGGTGAAGATCTCCTTGCCGTCGCTGGTGACGCCACGCGGCCAGGTAATCGCCCAGTTCTTGCGCAGATCGACGCGCAGCTCCATCTCCATCGAGATCTCGATGCCCGTGCCGCTGATCTCGCCGTCTCCCTGGCGCGCGTGACCGTCGCCGGCGGCCAGCAGCGCTCCCGGTTGCCCGACCGGGAACCAGACCTTCGTGCCGGCGCGGAAGCCGCGCCAGTCCATATTGCCGCCGTGCGGCCCGGGGGTCGAGGTCGAGATAGCCTGGCCGCCGGCGGGAGCGACACCAAAGCAGCCGATCATCGGGTCCAGCGGGAGCTTCAGACTGGCCAGTGCGGGTGGAGGATCCACCAGCCGCACCGTACCGGACTCGAGATCGATCGCCCAGTCGGCGGTTTCCCGGTGCGGCAGTCGAGCCGCATAGTCAGGATCGAGGACGTTCGGCGCCAGCGGGTGCCGCGTCCATCCGATTGCACGGGATGGCGTGAGACGCTCGATCCTCACTTCGAGCGCGTCACCCGGCATCGCGCCCTCCACCCAGACCGGGCCGCTCTGGGGGTTGGGCCGCTCTCCTCGTTGTGCGCCCGTGCGATCGACCCCAAGGGCATCGAGCGCCTGCAGGATGACGCTATCCCCCGGCTGCACGCGTAGCGCGGGCGGATGCTGCCCCATGGTGTTCAAGAATCGCTCTGGGTCGAAATGGTGCAAGGTCATGTGGCTCCCTCCAGGGAAGGCAAAGCGGGGTGGGCTGGCATTGTCGCACCCAGGTTGTAGCCGGGAACGTTTGCACGTTATGCGTTTATCGCGATATTGTGATATACTCTCTTTGGTTGGAAGTTCGCGATATCG
>JALYWD010000416.1 GCA_030852885.1 Chloroflexota bacterium
ATCGTGCCAGCGCCATCGGGACAGCCATTGGCGTACGGGTCGCAGCAGTTCCCCCCGCAGGCTTCGTGCGGCTCTTTGCACGTGGGTATATCGGCGCACACCTCACCGCTGCACGCCTTCCCGCAAACCCCGTACGGTGTGCCACAAGGGGTAATAGCTCCACAGGCGGCGGTCGGGCCGTCGGGTTTTCCGGCGCAGGGGTTCGGCGCGGGCGTCGTCGAGGTGGTGGGGGTGGTGCAGGTCCCATTCCGGCAGGATGCCCCCGCGCCGCACTCCGTGGATGTGCAGCAGTTCGCGCTCGGGATGCACGTGCCGTTGCACTTCTTCGTGCCACGCTTGCACTTCTTTTTCTTCTTTTTCTTCTTCTTTTTGGCGTCCGTTTCCGCGACGCCGGCCAGGCCCCCGATGCCAAGCACCCCGAGCGCCCCCAGGCTGCCACGCCGGGTAAGGTGGCTGCTGAGCCGTGCGGCGAGAGCATCGAACTGGCCTGAATCCATGCTGGTCTCCTCGCATATGACGCACATACCTGAGCATCACGGTAGCGAGGAGATGGAAGGTGGACATCCGTAGAAATGCGTATTTCTCTGCAGCGCCTGCCGTGGTGAGGGCGTTGGGGATTGCCAGGCTGGGCTGAGGGGCCTCTCCAGGATCTCGTCCCCGGGACATGGCAGCGGAACTGACAACACCTCCAGGACGCACGACTCAGTGCTCCGTCTCCGGGAAGGTGTCAGGTTGCGGACCAGGTGCAAAGAACGAGATTCTTCGCCTGCGGGCTCAGAATGACAGGGAAGGGGCGCGTGCGCACCAGACAACTCCCCCAGGACGGCGGCTACGCGAAGAGTTCGGCGACCGCGACCTGGAAGTCCGGCAGCACCTCGCCGCCGTCCAGCGTGTCCGTGGCCGTCAGCACCAGCGGCGCCTGTCCCAGCGCCAGCACGGTCACGGTCTGCGCCCGTGGGTCCACCACCCAGATCAGCGGCACGCCCGCTTCCTGGTACAGCGCTGCTTTCACCTGCATGTCGCTGGCGCGGTCAGAGGGTGAGAGCACCTCCACCACCAGATCAGGCGCGAGGCGCGCGAACTGCCACCGCGCCGCGCCCTGCGGCTCGCGCCCGGCGCGGACGAAGGCCACATCCGGCGCGAGAACCGTCGCCCGGTCCGGGAAGAGCACGAACCCGGCTTCGGCGCTGAGGACATCACCCAGCTTGTGCTGGCGCGCATGATGCCAGAGGATCGCGCCAACGGTCATGGTGACTCTGGACGGCTCATGCGATGCTGGCGTCATCGGGACGACTACTCCATCAATGAGCTCGACGCGCTCATCGCCGCAGGTGGCCTCGAACTCATCGATGGTGATCTGGGTAGCGACCATGGAACAGACCTCGCGCTGATGCAGGGGGGGTGTTCGTTGCCGCAAGCATACCTGCCGCGCCCCGCACCCCAGGCCGAGAAGCCGGGGTGCGGGCGGCTCTGGATTATGCTGCCGGGCAGGTGCTGGTGCCGACACAGTTGGTGGGATCGTTCTCGACGACGGCGCTGTTCTCACCGAACGTCACGTCGCCACCGTCCGTGTTGAACAGGCCACCGGCCGTGTCCGCCGTGTTGTTGGTGACCGTTCCGGCCTGCATCGTGACTGTGCCGCTGTCGTTGTAGATACCGCCGCCCACGCCGCTGGCAGTGTTGTGGGTCACCGCGCTGTCATTGAGGCGCAGCACCGGTGAATCCACGCCGATATCGCCGGTGTTGTAGATGCCGGCGCCGTTCAGGGCCGCATTCTTGTCGACGACGGCGTCGTTCTGGATGATGAGCGTGCCGTGGTTGTAGATGCCGCCGCCGTCCCTCTGCGCCGTGTTCTCCTGCACGAAACTGTTATCCAGGGTGAGCTGGGCGCCGATGTTGTAGATGCCCGCGCCGTCGCTGGTGGCCGTGTTGCCCGTCACCTGGGATCGCGCGGTGATGGTGACGTCGCCGCCCTCGGCATAGATGCCGCCGCCCAACGTGGCCGTGTTGCTCTCCACGTGCGTGGTGTTGGTGGCAGTCAGACCGCCCTGAACCCCGACAAAGATGCCGCCGCCATTCCCTGTGGCCGTGTTGCTCAGGATGGCGACGTTATCGAGCGTGAGCGGCCCGAAGCTGTAGATGCCGGCGCCATGCTGGGCGGTGCACTCGCTGATCGAGGAGTCCCTGAGGGTGACGCTGCCCAGGTTGATCAGCCCGCCGCCCAGGAGTTCCCCGGCTGCCAGGGTCCCGGTGCCTAGCCCGAAGGCCATGTTCAGGATGGTGGTGGTCACGCCGTCCTGCACGGTCACGACCGAGCTGCCGCCCGCGCCGCCCACCGCCGCCGGGTTATCGGCGGATGGCCCGGAGAGCGTCAGGTTCTTGCTGATGGTGAGGTTCTCGGTGTAGCGCCCGGCGCAGATCGCGATGGTGTCGCCCACGCTGGCGGCATCGATGGCGGCCTGCACCGAGGTGTAGGCGCACCCCTGGGCACAGACGGTGCAGTTGGTAGCGCCCAGCCCGCCGCCCTTCTTGCCCGGGGTCGAGTTCGAGTTCTGGTTCTTGTTCCGCCGCTTCTCGTTCCGCCGCTTGCGCCGGTGCTGCTTCGTGCGGCGGCGTAGGCGATCCTTCGGCTTCTCCGCCCCGGCGTCATCCGTGGCGAGCACCGCCAGTACGCGGCCCAGGCCCAGCCCGGTCAGCGCGCCAAGTAGCCGGCGGCGGGAGCTATCCGCGCCTACCGCGCGGGTGAGCCGGTCAATTGCTGTGTCATCCATTCGCGCACCATCTCCTCTATGAGCAACGTCCATGCGATCTGTCCAACTCCATTGGAGCAAACCGGCGTAGGATAGGATAGATAGTTATGGCAAGTGGGCGACGCTGGTGTGTCTGGGAGTTGACCCCAGTATCGCCCGGGGCACTCGTGCGGAGGCCGCGGAAATACGTATTTCTACGGATGACCTCATGGCGCCTCCTCGCCAAACTGGACATTGGTTTGATGGACAGACGAGGAGGCGATCTCGTGGACGGATGGAAATTTGATCGACTCGCCCGTACGGTAAGCGGGCTGCCTACGCGCCGGAGCGCACTAGCGCTGCTTGCTGCGGCGTCCTCCTGGCCGCTGCTTGACGTCATGAGCAGTGACGCCAAAAAGAAGAAGAAAAAGAAGAAGAAGAAGAACAAGTCGG
>JALYWD010000417.1 GCA_030852885.1 Chloroflexota bacterium
TCCGGCGGCACCTCGCGCATCCCGCGCTGACATGGGGCGTCAGGCTGGGGTTCATCGGGACCATTATCGGGATGGGCGTCGCGATCCTGATGACCCTGCCGACGCCTGAGCAGCAGCAAGCGGCGGCCGCGGGACTGCCGGATTTGTTTCAAGGGGCGCACTCGGTTGGCGTGGCCGATGGTGGTCCCGGCCTCCCCATTGTGGGGTGGAGCATCACTGGCGGAGACTTGCGTATTGGCCACTTTGTGGGGCTCCACGCGCTGCAGGTCGTTCCAGTGGTTGCCTTGCTCGTGATGCGTTTCAGCCCGTCCTGGCTGCCGGCACACGGGCAAGCGCGACTCACCGCGATTGCCGGCGTCGCCTGGATTGCGCTCACGTTGCTCCTGACATGGCAGGCACTGCGGGGTCAGCCGGTCACCGCGCCTGATGGAATGACGGTGGGTGTCCTGGTGGGGATTGTGGGAGCGGCGTTGTTGCTGACAGCGATCGTTATGCGGCACGCCGCCGGCACCGCCGCCGAGCCACGGCCAGTCTTGGCCAGGACGTAGGCGACCGGCGAGCTACTGCTGGGCGGCCACGTCTGCCGCCCATGCTTTGACCGCCTTACTCCACTCGCGGCGGGTAAGGACTCGCTCCAGAGCCAGGAACTCGGCGAGCTTCGCTTCCGTCAGCAGTGGGAACGCAAGGCTGACACTGGCCCGCTCGTACCGGCCTGTTTGCAACGTCAGGATGGCAATACCCTCAGTCGTTGCGTGCCAAATCTCCGGCACTTCCATTGCCGCAAAGATTGGTAACCGCTCTACCAACGCATGGCTGATCTCGACTTCGACAATGAGGTCGGGAGGAAATCTTCCAGGGAACGGAGAGGACTTGTCCCGGAAGGCCTCTGTTGCGTGCTGGATGAAATGGGCGCTGTCAGGTTCGACGCCCTTTTGCAGGAGGGTATCCTGCAAGGTCGCCGAGCCGGTATCGACGAGTTCCAGATCCCACGCGTCGGCGAGTCGATCAACCAGCGCCTGCAGTGTCCGCGTGATTGACTCGTGTCGGCGCGACGGCGTCATGAGTTCCAGGGCCCCATCGTTGTAGGCGAGGCGCGGCACGCGGCGCGCTTCATCCTCCGCAACGATGCGGCGGAAGAGTTCCCAGGAGATATTGTTGAGGAGCACGCGCTGCTCACGAATTGACAGCGCGTGCTCCTCGACCGGAGCCATTTCGGCTGGGCCCTGCTCAATGCGCTGGGCGACCATGGTTTTACCTGTCCACAGACCCCAGCACGATATCAATCGTGCCGATGAGGGCCACGACATCCGCCAGCATGGAGCCGGTCGCCATGTACGGCAGGACGCTGAGGTTCACGAAGTCTGGGCTGCGGATACGGAAGCGGTACGGCAGCGCAGTGCCGTCCGACACCACGTAGTAGCCAAGTTCGCCCTTGGGATGCTCTACCGCCACGTAGGCTTCGCCAACTGGCGGGCTGAATCCCTTGATGACCCAGATGAAGTGGCGCTGCATGTCTTCGGCCGTCGTCATTGTCCCCTTGTGCGGGGGAATGACGTACTCGGACTCATAGGCCATGAGCGGGGTGTCCATCCGCTCACACTGATCCAGCGCCTGGCCAATGATCTTGATTGTCTGGCGCATTTCTTCCATGCGCACCAGGTAGCGATCATAGGTG
Source organism: Chloroflexota bacterium (assembly GCA_030852885.1). Taxonomy (GTDB): domain Bacteria; phylum Chloroflexota; class Chloroflexia; order Thermomicrobiales; family UBA6265; genus JACCXM01. The sequence goes on from JALYWD010000417.1 coordinate 1,676, forward strand.
TCGCCGTGCTGGCCGAGGGGGACCTCGAAGTCGAGGCGATCATAAACGCAGTAGGGCATTGCCTTGCGAATGTCGTAGTTGACGCCAGAACCACGCAAGCACGCGCCGGTGAGCGAGTAGTTGATGGCCACGTCGGCCGGAATAGCGCCGACACCCTTGGTGCGCGCCATCCAGATCGGGTTGGCGGAGAGCACGGCGGCGTACTCAGCCTGCCGTTCCGGGAAAATCTTCAGGAAATCACGCACCATGCCGGGTAGTGCTTCCGGGATGGGGCGGGAGAACCCGCCGATTTCCATCATGTTCGTGGTAAGCCGCGCGCCGCAGAACGTCTCGAAGAGATCGAGGATCAGTTCGCGCTCGCGGAAGCAGTACAGCGACATGGAGAGCGCGCCGATGTCGAGCGCGTGTGTGCCGAGCCAGACAAGGTGGGACGCAATCCGCGCCAACTCGGACATGATCACGCGCCAGTACTGGGCGCGCTCCGGCGCTTCAACGCCACACAACTTCTCGAACGCGAGCACGCATCCGAGGTTGTTCATCGGCGCGGCCACGTAGTCCGTGCGGTCGGTCCAGGGAACGACCTGCGCGTACCGGTGGTGCTCGCCGAGCTTTTCCGTACCCCGGTGCAGATAGCCGATGACGGGATCGCATTCGGTGACGATCTCGCCGTCGAGCTTGAGAATCACCCGCAGCACCCCGTGGGTACTCGGGTGCTGCGGCCCGACGCTGATGGTCATGTCTTCTGTAAAAAAACCGCCTTCAACATCCATCGCTTTGCTCATACCCGCCTAGCGCAGCAGCTTTTCGACCAGCGGCGCCCGCTGCGTGCTGATG
>JALYWD010000442.1 GCA_030852885.1 Chloroflexota bacterium
GTTCAGCTCCAGGCGCATCCAGCGCGCCAGGTCCGCCACGCTGGAACTGCCGCCGCCAGAGGGGCCTTCTGCATCTGGCTGACGCTGCTCATGGTGCTGCCACGTGCCATCGATCAGCATGTGACCCACAGCGTGGTTCTGCTCGGCCATGAAGGCGTCGAACCGGAAGCTGGTGTGATCCATGCCCAGGGGGCGGAACAGGCGGTCTTCGGCGAGGGTCTCCCAATCGGTGCCGGCGGCATCCGCGACGGCCACACCAGCGGCGGTGATGCCGAAGTTCGTGTACGCATAGCCTGCCCGGAAGCTGTACTGCGGTTGCGCGAAGCGCAGGCGATGCAGAATCTCCTCGCGCGTGGCGCCCAGGTCCTCCAGCAGGTCGCCGGCGTGGCCCGGCAGGCCGCTGCGGTGGCTGAACATGTCGCGCACCATGACCTCGCTGGTGACCCAAGGGGTGTACATCTGGAAGCTGGGCGAGAGATCGGCCAGCTTGCTGTCCCAGGAGACCGTGCCGTCGCTGACAACCCCGGCGATCACGGCTGACGAAAGCGGCTTGGAGCAGGAGGCAAGCTGGAAGACCGTCTCCTCCGTGACCGGCTCATCCTTGCCGACTTCGCGCACGCCGAAGCCTCTGGCGTAGCGCACCTCGTCCTGGTAAACGACCGCGACGGCAACGCCAGGAATCTTCGTCTCGTCCAGCGTCTGCTGGACCAGGCTGTCCAACCGCGCCAGGGCGGCCTCCACCTTCTCCGGGCTGATCTCCGGCACGCCCGGTGGTGGTGGCAGTTCGCCTGGGCTGGTGATCGGGGAAGCTTCCGGCGTGGCCTCCTGGGCGAAGGCAGGGTTCGTCACGGCTCCCAATCCGGCTGCGCCGGCGGCCAGTGTTCCGGCGCGGAGTGCCGCGCGGCGGTTCATTCCCTGCTGCAGGGCACGATCAAGCATGGTGCGCTCCTCTGCGGATTCGGCAGGCTTCTCCTGCCGCCAGCATATTCATCAGCATTGTTCCGTAAATGACAATACGCGGTGCGCTGACAAGCGGCAATGCCCGAGGGTGAGACAAACGTTCCGGCGGGACTGCAGAGCATATCGGGACACACAAAGCCGGGACGCCTTGCGACGTCCCGGCTTCGTCATGTGCGTGCCGCAGGGGTGCGGGAGGGAAGCTACGGCACGGAGAGCATGCGATCGAGGGCGACCAGCGCGTTCTGCGCGGTCTTGTCTTCCACGGTGATCTGGTTAACGACGTTGCCGGCGGCCAGGTGCTCTAGCGACCACAGGATGTAGGCGGGGTGCACTCGGTACATCGTCGAACAGGGGCAGATCACCGGATCGAGGCAGAAGACGTGCTTGTCAGGTAGCTCCTCGTTCAGGCGGTTGACCAGGTTGACCTCCGTACCCACGGCCCAGGTGGTTCCTGAGGGAGCGGCCGTCACCTTGTTGATGATGTACTCGGTGGAGCCATCGTCATCGGCGGCCTGCACCACTTCCAGGCGGCACTCCGGGTGCACGATGACGTTGACATCGGGGTAGTCGATGCGCGCCTTCGTGATCTGATCGACGCTGAACCGGGCGTGGACGGAGCAGTACCCCTTCCACAGGATCAGGGTGGCGTTCTGGAGCGCTTCCGGCGTGTTGCCACCCAGGGGCAGGAACGGATCCCAGACCACCATCTTCTCCTGGGGAATCCCCTTCTTGAAGCCGGTGTTGCGGCCCAGGTGCTCATCCGGGAAGAAGAAGAGCTTCTCACCGCGCTCGAAGGCCCAGTCGAAGACGCGCCCGGCGTTGGAGGAGGTGCAGACGATACCGCCGTGCTCGCCGCAGAACGCCTTGAGGGTGGCGGCGGAGTTCATGTAGGTGATGGGCACGATGTTTGAGACGCCCAGCGTTTCAAGCGTGTCCCACGCCGCGCGCACGTCCGAGTCCTTGGCCATGTCGGCCATGGAGCAACCGGCCTCCAGGTTCGGCAGGATCACTTTCTGGTGGGACTGGGAGAGGATATCCGCGCTCTCGGCCATGAAGTGCACGCCGCAGAAGAGGATGAACTCAGCTTCCGCGCGGCCAGCGGCCTGCTGCGAGAGCTTGAAGGAATCCCCCCGGAAATCCGCGAACTGGATGACCTCGTCGCGCTGGTAGTGGTGGCCAAGGACCACAAGATCCTTGCCCAGTTCGCGCTTCAGGCCCCAGATCTTCTCGTCGCGCTCCGGGCCAGCCATCTTGAAATATTCGCGCGGAATCTTCTGCTGGTGCGGCGCGGTGACGCCGTAGCGACGCAGCAGTGGGTACGCGCCAACGGTTTCCTCAGGCACGCACGAGGCGGCCGGAAGCTGGGTGTCGGTGAGCCAGGGAAGCGGGTTTTCAGGGCTGACGACCGGCGCCGCCGGGAGTTGCAGAACCATGGTGGGCTTGAGTTGCCTCCTCGCCCAGCGTTCCGCGTGCCGCGGTCTGGGCGTTCCCAGATCCCGGCCCCAGCGCCACCCTGGCGCCTGGATCATCGAGTTTCTGGATGTTCATAAGTCTATGATCATTTCGAGTAATTGTCAAGGTGACACTAACTAGGTTGTCGGGGCCAGGGTTGACCCGCTGCCGCTCCTCGGATAGCGTTCCGTGAGCATTCTCGGGCGCTGCCCCCGCAGGGCTCCCCCACCACGTGACGCTATGCAGGACAAGGGGCGGCTGTGATTCTCTCTGACCGCGACATTCGCCGTGCACTCGATGCTGGCCGCATCAAGATCGAGCCGCTGCCGGACCTGGCGAAGGCCCTGGGGTCGATCTCGGTCGATTTCACGCTCGGGCAGACCTTCATGGTCTTCGAGCACAGCCGCCACTCGTTCATTGATCCGCGTCACCCACGCTCTATTGGCGAAGCCATGCGCACGATCGAGTGCGCGCGGGACGAGCCGTTCATCATGCAGCCGGGGGATTTCGCACTGGCCTCGACGGTGGAATCCCTGGAATTGGCAGATGACTTGCTGGGTCGCCTGGAGGGCCGCTCCTCGATTGCGCGGTTGGGCATCACGGTCCACTCGACGGCGGCGGTCTTCGAGCCGGGTTGGGTGGGGACAGCCACGATGGAACTGAGCAACCTGGGCCGGATGGCGGTGGCGCTCTACCCCGGGATGCGCATCTGCGCATTTTCTTTTGAGGAGGTCAGCTCACCGGTTTCCGTGCCGTACCGGCTGAAGGTGGGCAACAAGTACGCGGGGCAGATCACGCCGCGCGCCAGCGCGCTGGCCGACGAGAGCGGCAGCCGCTGACCTCCACCTGTGCGTGTGGAACAGTGACGGCCCGGTGACAGATACTTACGCCAGCAGATGACGGCTGGGCACAGTGGAGGACAAGCGTGGCAAACGAGATGCTGGAGCAGGTGCGCAATCGGTTGCTGCCGATGCTGCAACTGGTAGCGGAGCAATACCGGCCACGCGTGGCTGAGGGCTACCCCGTTGTTGTGGACGCGGTGCCGCAGGGATTGGTTGGTTTGGAGATCGATCCCAACTACGCGCTGTACATCACCAGTGACGGCGGCCAACTC
>JALYWD010000351.1 GCA_030852885.1 Chloroflexota bacterium
GGCGCGGTTGGCGTCGTCGTGCTCCAGGAACGGGATCAGCGCCGTACCCACCGAAACAACCTGCTTCGGTGACACATCCATGTAGGAGACCTGTTGTGACGGCACCACGGGGAACCGGTGACCGCCACCGATGCGCACAACGACCGCCTCTGGAATCAGGCGATTCTCCGCGTCAAGTGGCGTGTTCGCCTGCGCGATCATCACCTGCTCTTCGCGGTCCGCCGACAAGTAGTCGATGATGGTCGATGCCACTGGCTTGATATGGATCGTGCGGATTTTGGCAGCCTTGATTGCCGCAACCGCGTTGTCATCGAGGCGCTTCCCCGCCTTCATGACGACGTCGCCCGTCTCCGGGTTGACGGCGTCATCACGCAGGATCTGCCCTTCCAGCGGCAGCACCGGGTCCTCAACCACCAACTGCGCGATGACGCGCCGGTACGGCGTCTCGATGAAGCCGTACTGGTTGATCTTGCCGTAGGTGGCCAGCGAACCGATCAGACCGATGTTTGGACCTTCCGGCGTCTCGATCGGGCAAATGCGGCCATAGTGGGACGGGTGCACGTCACGCACGTCGAACCCGGCACGGTCACGGCTGAGACCACCGGGACCCAACGCCGACAGACGCCGCTTGTGCGTCAGCTCGGCCAGCGGGTTGGTCTGGTCCATGAATTGCGACAACTGGCTACCACCGAAGAACTCACGCACCGCGGCCATCACTGGCCGCGTCGTGCTGATGAGCGCCTTCGGCGTCACCGTCTCCGGATCCTGGATCGTCATCCGCTCACGGATACCGCGCTCCAGGCGCTGGAACCCTGTGCGCACATGCATCTGGATCAACTCGCCTACCGCGCGAATGCGGCGGTTGCCGAGGTGGTCGATGTCGTCCGGCTCGCTCAGGCCATTGCTGAGGCGGATCAGCTCGCGGATGATCTCGACGAGATCTTCCTTCGTCAGGATACGGCTGCCTGGCCGCTCGCCGGCCGGCTTGTCGCCGTGCAAGCGCTCGTTCAGCTTGTAGCGGCCCACGCGCGCAAGATCGTAGCGCCGGTCATTGAAGAACAGGTTCTCCAGCATCGACGTCGCGTTGTCACGCGTCGGCGGGTCACCCGGGCGCAGGCGGCGATACAGCTCGATCAGCGCATCGTCCTTCGCCTTGGTCGGGTCCTTTTCCAGCGTTGTGCGCAGGAACGGACGGTCCGGATTCGTATCAACGTCCGCCACCGCCGCTTCGAGCTCCTCATCGGTCATGCCAATGGCACGCAGCAGAATGGTGACCGGCATCTTGCGCTTGCGGTCAACCTTCACCGACATCACGTCGCGGTTGGAGGTCTCGAACTCAAGCCAGGCGCCACGGTTGGGGATCAGCTTGGCGGTCGCCACCAGCTTACCGGTGGTTGGGTCCGTCGAGCGGTCAAAGTAGACGCCCGGCGAGCGCACCAACTGGGAGACAACCACGCGCTCGGCGCCGTTGATGATGAACGTGCCATCCGTGGTCATGATCGGGAAGTCACCGATGAAAATCTCGGAGTCTTCGTCATCACCCGCGCCGATCTCGCGGATCTCACCCGTTTCGGAATTGACAACCCGCAGCTTCGCCTTGATGCGGAGTGGCGAGGAATAGGTGATGTCGCGCTCGCGGCAGAACTGCTCCACGATGCGTGGGTCGTTCTTGCCCTGCACCTGGAGATCCTCCGGCAGCCGCCGCCATGGCTCCTCGAAGCGGTACTCTCCGAAGGTGAGTTCCATCTTCTTGTTGTGATCGGATATCGGCGAGATCTCCTCCAGCAGTTCGCGCAGACCCTCCCGCTTGAACCACTCGAAGGACTCAATCTGGACCTGGACCAGGTCTGGCATTTCCCAGACAGTCGGGATTCGCGAGAAAGAGCGCCGATCGATCCCTGTATTCGAAAGTACCGTCTGCAATCCGTTGTGAGTTGCCGTCTCGATACCGTTTGCTTCAATCTTGGTTAATGCCACAGTCAGAAACTCCTTCGCAGGGTGGGAGACGGCACGCCATTCAGCTGTTCAAATCCTCGAACGTGCGGGCTACACTGGCCACGACACACGCAATCGTGCTTGCGCGTATTTTCCCTCCATGACACGCCAAAACGGGAGGACATGGCTTGCCCCTCCCGTAAGATCAGGTTTCGCAATTGATCGTTCCAGCACGCCCCGCCCGGCTACCGGTATTCGAAAACTCGTCTGCCGCCTGATCCACGACCCAATGGCGAACGATCATCATACTGTATTTCGACGCGTATGTCAAGCCCCTGCGCTGGATTACTCCGGCGCAGGGGCAATTGCTGAACAGCGACAAAAATCAGGCGATTGGTGTTGCCTCCGCCGCGGGAGACGCATCTGCCTGCGGCAGCGGCTCGGCGTCCGCCAGGGTGTACGAGCCACAGTCGGCAACGTACAGGTAGCGAGCGACGTCGGGATCATCGATGTTGTCGCGAGTGACAATGGTGGAGCCCGTCACCAGCTCCTTGGGATCCGGCGCGACCCCGCTGGCCAGGTACTCCGCCAGGAGGCCCACCGCAATTTCGCCAATGTCCCCTGGGTGCTGGGCAATCAGCAGGTCGACGGTTTCACTCTTGAGGTCCTGCACCTGGGTCGGGCCGGCATCGAAGCCAACCATCTTGACCTTGCCCTGCAGACTCTGCTGCCGGAGGGCAGCGGCTGCACCCTGCGCCGCGAAGAGGTTGGTGCCAAAGATCCCGGACAGGTCCGGATCGGACTGCAGGCGAGCCGAGACAATCTGGGCCGCGATGTTGGAGTCGTTGTCACAGTACTCCTGGCCCAGGTACTCGATATCCGGGAACTCCTGCTCAATCGCCTCCCGGAAGCCCTGCTCCCGCAGGTCAGTCGTGGAAATGCCCGGCTTGACGTTGACGACAAAGACCTTGCCCTTGCCGCCGATCTGCTCCGCCAGGCCACGCGCCGCCAGGCGACCACCTTCGACGTTATCCGTGGCGACATCGCCCAACTGGATGTCGGAGTCAATGGTCGTGTCCACGCACAACACCGGGATACCGGCATCGATTGCTGCCTGGATCGGCGCAATCATGCCCTTGGCGTCGTTCGGCGCCATCATGATGGCGTCAGGCTTGCTTTGCACCACGGCGCTGAGAATCGGGGTCTGCAGCGTCTGATCGAAGCGCTCCGGTCCCTGGGTGTCAATCGACACATTGCCGAGCGCCTCGGCCTTGGCCCGTGCCCCACAGTCCATCGTGATGTAGAAGTTGTCTCCGATCACGCCCTGGATGAATGCGATGTTGTAGCCGTCATCCTGCGCCTTTGCCGTCCAACCGAACGGGGTGATCAAGGTCATGCCAGCGCCGGCAACGACCGATGCCTTCAGGATCGAGCGGCGGGACGTTTTCCCTGATGCGGAGCGACACGTGCTCATGTTGCCTCCTTCGGAATTTCTGCGGCTCGCACCAATGCATGCCGCGCGCAGGGTAACAACCATTGTCACTGATGACAATGGCGCCCATGTGCCTCCGATACTACATGCGTTCTTCAGCCTTCCGCCGGCGCTGATCCAGGAACACCGCCAGAATCAGCACACAGCCGATGGCCACGTTCTGCCAGAAGGGGGGCACGCGGGTGATCACCAGGCCGTTGCGCAGGACGGTCGGGATGAATGCGCCAATCACGCTGCCGCCGATAGTGCCGATACCGCCGAAGAGGCTGGTGCCGCCAATGACCGCGGCCGAGATGGCGGCCAGGTTATCCGACTGGTGGGAACCGACCGACGCGGTGCCAAAGCGCATCAGGTCCATGGATCCCGCCACGCCGGCAAGCATGCCGGCCAGCGCGTAGACCTTGATCAGGTGCTTGTCGACGTTGACACCTGCGCGGCGGGCGGCGGCGGCATTTGAGCCGACGGCGTAGGTGTAGCGGCCGAAACGTGTGCGATTCAGGACGAACGCCCCAATCACCGAAATGACGACCGCTATCAGGATCGGGGGGATGATCCTGATGTGCTGGTCGCCAATGTCAAACCCGACAAGCTCGCGCAGGCCAATTTCGGTTTGCACGGCGGGCGGCACGTTTGGCACGGACGTGCCGCCAGAAAGCAACTGGCCGAGTCCCAGGGCAATACCCAGCGTGCCCAGGGTCACGATGAACGGCGGCATCTGCAGCCGGGTAATCAGGGCGCCATTGGCGATCCCGCAAATCAGCCCGGTCAGGACTCCAGCGGCCAGGCCAATCGGGATGCCAATGTGCTGGTTGGGGAACTCGTAGTTGGCAATGTCCTCCGGCGATCCCGAGAGGGCGATCATCACCTTGGCCGCCACGACGGAGGAAAGGATCAACACCGAGCCAACGGAGAGGTCAATGCCCGCGGTGATGATCACGAATGTCGCGCCAATCGTGATCACAATCAACTGCGATGAATCGACCAGGATTTCGTTGAAGTTGCGCAGGCTGAGGAACTTGGTTCCCTCCAGCAGGAAAAAAATCAGGATGATGATCAGCAGGATCAGCAGCGTGAACTGCTGGGTGACCCGCGACAGGTAACGCTGACGTGCCGGAAGCACCTCGGTCACGGCAGTCTCGAAGGCCTTGGTCGGTTTCGCCACCTCAGTTGTCCTCATGCCGCGTGAAGCGGCCCGAGCCAGTCATGGCCGCCACGGCATCCTCGATTGTCGACGTCCTGGGATCGAGTTCCGCCGCCATGCTGCCCAGGCGGAGAACGGCAATCCGATCAGCCACATGGAACACATTGGGCATGTTGTGGCTGATGAACACGACGGGGATACCGGTATCGCGCACTTGCCGTATCAACTCCAGGACGCTGTCCGTCTGCGCGACGCCCAGGGCCGCCGTTGGCTCGTCCATGATGACGATCTTGCTGGCCCACATCACGGCGCGGGCTACCGCCACGCCCTGTCGTTGACCACCGGACAGCGTCACGAGGCGACGCCCAAGCTCGGGGACACGGACCCGCAGGCGTGAGAGTTGCTCCAGCGTCTCCTCGCGCATCTTGTCATTGTCCAGGACGCCGATGAACCCCAGCGGCCCACCCACCTTGGTCTCTCGTCCCAGATAGATGTTGGCGACGGCGTCGAGATGCGGCGCAACAGCCAGATCCTGGTAGACGGTCTCGATCCCGGCCGCCCGCGCTTCATGGGGCGAGTTGAACGTGACCGGCTTGCCGTCAAAGATGATTTCGCCCGCGTCGGGCTGGAGGACGCCCGTCAGAACATTGATCAGCGTGGACTTACCTGCGCCATTGTCTCCAATGAGGGCGACGACTTCTCCCGGGTACACGCTGAAGTCCACATCGGTCAGCGCCTTGACCGCCCCGAAACTCTTGGTGATCTTTCGTGCGTCGAGCACCGGCTCCCTGCCGGATCCACCTGTCCCCATCAACCGCTCCGCTTCGTTGTCCATGATGGTCCATTCTACTTTCCGGAGTCTCACTCCCTCACTCCGGAACGTCAACACCGCCGCGGGCAGCGGGAACCATTCAGATGAGCTCTCCGCTATTCTCCTTGCTGCATGAAATGACCAGGTGAGAGGACGCCGGTGAATCTGCTACAGGGCAAACAGATCGTGCTCGCGGTAACCGGGGGCATTGCGGCCTACAAAGCGGCCGCCCTCGCCAGCCTGCTGGTTCAGGAGGGCGCGCTCGTCGATGTACTCATGACCAAGGCGGCCACCGCATTTGTCCAGCCTCTGACCTTCACTGCCCTGACGCACCGTCCCGTCCACACCGAGATCTTCGCGGGCTGGGATGAGCACTCCTCAGGACATGTCACGCTTGCCGACGGCGCCGACCTCCTCCTGGTTGCGCCGGCGACCGCCGCGGCCCTGGCTCGCCTCGCGCTCGGCCTTGCCGATGACCTCCTGGGGTTAGTCGCACTCTCAACCTCCGCGCCGCTCGTTGTTGCTCCCGCGATGGAGCATCACATGTGGCATCACCCAGCCACGCAGCAGCACATGCAAACGCTCCGTGCCCGAGGCGCCGCCGTCGTTCCCCCAGAGCCAGGCCGGCTGGCGTCGGGCGCCAGCGGAGACGGCCGTTTCGCCGCCCCCGAGACGATTCTCCAGTCCGTGCGCTCGCTTTTCGCTGGCACCGCGCTGCTCGCGGGTCGCCACATCGTCGTCACCGCCGGTGGCACACGTGAGCCAATCGACCCGGTTCGCTACATCGGCAACCGCTCCAGCGGTCAGATGGGGTACGCCATCGCCACCGCGGCCAGGCAGGCGGGTGCGAGAGTCACGCTGATCAGCGGCCCAGTGGCACGTACTCCGCCACCGGGGGTAGCCCTGGTCCCGGTTGAAACCGCCCGTGAGATGGAAGTCGCGGTCCACAACGCCATACGAGATGCCGAAGCCCTGGTTATGGCCGCCGCGGTCAGCGACTATCGTGTGGCGAAGGCCGCGGACCGCAAGATCAAGAAGGAGTCGGGGGCAAACTCGCTGGATCTTCACCTGATCCAGAATCCGGACATCCTGGCCGGAGTCGATCAGCCGGGTTTGCTCAAGATCGGCTTTGCGGCAGAAACCGACGATCTCCTGGCAAATGCCGCGCGCAAACTTGCCAGCAAGGGCCTGGCCATGCTGATTGCCAACGACGCCGTTGAGACCATTGGCGCCCCGGACAGCCAGGCCTGGCTGCTCTTCCCGGGCGGGCGCATCGAAGCGCTCCCCCGCATGAGCAAGGATCAGGTTGCGCGCCGCATCGTCGAAGAACTCGGCGCACTGCTCGCCGCATCCGGTCAGATGGCAATCTGATGCACTCCCTGCGTTCTTCGCGGCGCTCGGCGCGCGTGGCCCGCTCGCAGTTGGCCACGCGCCTGGGCCTTGCCCTGTATGCGGGGCTGACCACGGTGGTGGCGATGCGCTGCCTGGTGCTCTTCTTTTCCCTGCCGGCATCCGTCAGCTCGGTCAGCACCATTCTCGCCATCTCCAGCCCGATCGTGCTCCCCTTCCGCCTGTTGCCGGGTGCTGAGCGCGCAGTCATCGGCTCGGCTACCCTTGCTGACCTGACGGCGGTGCTGATTTTATTGGCATTGCCGCTGCCATTCCTGGGCAGACGACCGCACACATCGTGAGATGGAGGCACTGACATGGGAGAGAGCAACGACATGATGCGGAACACGGTGCGCAGTATTCTCGGTCTGGTGCTGGTCGCCGCCGCAACCTGGCTCGCAAACTACCTTACCGACCAGATTTTTGGCGAGGAGATCACGGAAACTGTGGCCTAGTTCGCCAGTCGCACGCAACTCCATGACCGCGTATGCGGCTGTCATCAGCCTGAATAGTCGCCTTGGTGCAGGGGCCATCGCGGAGTCACTGGCTCGCAAGCTCGGTACGGCCGTCGATCTCACCTTGACCTTCGTCGGCTCCTCACAGGAAGCCACCGAGGCGGCCCGGACTGCAGCGCAGCGCGCGCACCTCGTGATCGCGGTGGGGGGAGATGGCACCGTCGCCGACGTCGCCACCGGCATCGCGCGTAGCGATGCCATCCTGGGAATCGTGCCCGCCGGATCAACCAACATCACCGCGCGCTCTCTCGGTGTGCCGGCGAATCCGCGAGCGGCAATTCAGCTCCTGGTGGAGGGGCACATCGCCCAGCCAATCGACGTAGGTATCACCGGAGACCGGTGCTTCCTGCACATGGCCGGGGCGGGGTTCGACGCGGAAATTTTTCGCAGTGCAAACGCCGACCTGAAGAAGCTGCTCGGCTGGCTGGCGTATCTGCCCGCGGCCGCGGCCGCGCTGCGCCTCGCGCCGTCGGAGGTCACGGTGCGCACCGATGATGCCGTTCTCCAGGCGAGATCGCCCCTGGTGCTCGTTGCAAACGGCGCTTCGGCCGTCGCGCCGTCATTTCGGCTGCACCCGTCAATTGTGGTTGACGATGGTTGGCTGGATGTCCTGATGTTCACGGCCACGACGCCGGCTCAAGTCGCAGCGACCATCGGTCACCTCGGGAGCATGCGGCTCGACCGGTCCCCACACGTGGTCTGGCAACGGACCCGCACTGCGACCATCGAGGCAGACCCTCCACTCAGCGTTGAGGTGGATGGAGACATTCGTGGTGAAACGCCACGCACCTTCTCAATTCTGCCCAAGGGAATGCGGGTACTCATCCCGGCGAATCTGGAGTCCTGACGCGCCGTAGCGGCCGCTGCGGGACCATTCGGTGGCAGAGCCCGCGGACATCACCGTCTGCACCGAACCCCTTCATCTAGCCCGGGATACATCGTGTTTCAGCACGAGGCGCTTGCTGCGCTAGGCGCCGAGGTAATAGGTCTCGTAAGCGCCGTAGCCCATATAGAACTGGGCGCCGGTATTGGCATTCTCGAAGAGCGTCAGGCCGCCGTTCGATGTCGTAACCGCAAAGTTGCTGGCGGTCATCCAGTCCGTGGAGTTGCCGGCCCCGAGCCAGCCTGAGTAGATCACCACCCCGTCAGCCTCGACGGTCACCTCGATATCTCCCTGCGCAACCACGCGAATGGTCGCGGTCGCTCCTGTGGGTTGCGGGGCGACTTGTGGCGGCGCTGGCGCGGCAGGCTGTGTCGGCACAGCTTGTGCGACGGAAACATTTGCGACCGGAGTCACGGTCGGGATGACCTGGGCGACAGAGGTCGGCTGCGAGGTCGCGGTCGGCGGCACAGCAGTCGCGGTGGGCATCGCGGTCGGGCTTGGTAACGCCAGGCGATCCTCCGGAATCGGCGTCACGGTCGGAATGGCGGGTGGCACCGTGCTGGCAGCGGGCTGCGGGCTGAAAGAGATGCTGTACACCCAGGCGAACACGACCGCGCCCATCACCACCATGAAGGCGATAATGGCGAAATTCGGCGACCAATGCCTTGGCATATCCAACGGCTTGACCGAGGCGACGAGTTCACCGGCGGCATCGCTGCCGCGAGCTTCCTCGTACATGGCCAGCGTCTTGCCCGGATCGAGATCAATGTACGTTGCGTAATTGCGAACAATGCCGCGCTGGTAAATCAGCGGCGGCAGGACGGCGAAGTCCTCTTCCTCCAGGGCCTGCAGGTGATGCCGATTAATGCGCGTGCCAAGTTCGACTTCCCGGTAGGTAAGTCCCTTGGCGTTGCGCGCCTGCTTCAGCGTATCCCCGAAGACGCCCATGGTAACGGTCTGGCCCCCTCTCGATGGCGCGCCCGTAACAGGGAACTCGCCTTCGCCCACCCTCATGCTACCGGTTTCAGGACGATTGGACAACCAACTCACCCGGGAAAACAGGACTTGCGGCTACCTCCGAACGGCTACGACCGCTTTTTTTCGACGGTTCTTGCTGGAAGATACCGGTCCATCAACGGAGTCGGCCGGCTGTGGTG
>JALYWD010000356.1 GCA_030852885.1 Chloroflexota bacterium
TCTTTCGCCAGCGCGAAGTGCCCCAAGGTGGCGCACATCGCTGTCGTCTCGTTGGTCACGCGCCGGGTCACGATTTCACATATGGGGCGGTTACTGCCGTGCCCATTGACCAGCACGATGCGGTCAAACCCCTGGCGGGCAAAGCTGTGACAGATGTCGAACAGATACTCGATCATGACCTCAGGGCGGATGTTCATCGTGCCTGGAAAGTCCATAACGTGTTCAGAGAACCCGTAGTAGATGGGCGGCGCAGCCATCAGCGCATCTGGAGCGCGCCGCGCCGCTTCCTCTACCACGTACTGCACCTGCACTACGTCGACGTCAATGGGAAGATGCGGGCCGTGCGTTTCCAGCTGACCGACTGGAATGAGCACGACACGGCCCTGGAGAACGGCCTCGTTGACATCCTCATGGGTCATCGTCCGGTAAAGATGCTTGTTCACCTCACCCTCCTCTTGCACGACTTCCGCGAGTTCTCATACGATCTGTGTAAGACCTGCTGATCGGAAAACTGGAGAGAGCAGACGTGGCCGTGAACGAGAGTGCCCTGGTCGTTGGATGCGGCATCTTTGGGTTGACAGCTGCCCTCGAGCTGGACGCGCGCGGAATCGCCGTGACGATGCTCGACGCTGGCACCGTGCCGCACCCTCTGGCGTCGTCGACGGACATCAGCAAGGTCGTTCGCATCGAATACGGGGCAGACGAGCTCTACACCCGGATGGCGGAAGACGCGCGCGCGGGTTGGTTGGATTGGAACAGTCGGTTGTTTGCGGTCCCGCTCTATCACGAGACTGGAGCCGTCTTTATGTCGCAGGATGTTATGCGACCTGGCGGCTATGAGTACGAGAACTTCCACATGCTCGGTGAGCGCGGCCATGAACCAGAGCGCCTTGACAGTGCGGCGATCCGGCAGCGTTTTCCAGCCTGGAATTCCGACCGCTACGTCGATGGCTATTTCAATCCGCGCGCGGGATTTGTTGAGAGTGGCAAGGTTGTGACGGCACTGGCAGCGGTCGCACGCGACCGGGGAATTCGCATTCTGGAGGAGCACCCTGTTGCCGCCATCGACGTTAGCGATCGTGGCGCGCTTATGGCGCACCTCGCTTCTGGCGGCATGCATGGTGCGGATCACATTGTGGTGGCTGCTGGTGCCTGGACCCCGACCTTGCTGCCGGAGCTGGCGACTGTGTTGCGTTCTACCGGTCAGCCCGTCTTCCACGTCAAGCCAGCCGACCCGCGCCAGTTCATGCCCCCCCACTTCGTGGTCTTTGGCGCGGACAGCTCGCGTACCGGCTGGTACGGCTTTCCTACGCATCCGGACACGGGTGTGGTCAAGATCGCCAACCATGGACCCGGCGCGCCGGTCGATCCGGTCAACGATCCGCGCCAGGTTTCGGCGGCGCAGTGCGATGCCCTGCGGGAATTCCTGGCCGAAACGTTCCCTGCCCTTGCCGACGCGCCCGTGGTCTACACGCGGTGTTGCCTGTACTGCGACACGCCAGACGAGCATTTTCTGATAGCGCGCCACCCGGCGGTGCCAGGGTTGACCATTGCCGCCGGGGACAGCGGTCACGCATTCAAGTTTGCTCCCGTGCTCGGCAAATTGATTGCGGACGCCGTCACCGGGCGTCCATCGGTAGCCGGTGACCGATTCGCCTGGCGCGATTTCACGCCTGGCGCGGCTGGCCAGGAGGCATCCCGCGCCCGATAGGGGACAAGACACGCCGTACCGACTCATCGTGGTGCCCCTTCGCCTGCGGCCACCTTGGTGCCAGGTAGCTGAGCATCGAGCTCCGGGTGTTGTCCAGGCTCCAGTACCGAACTCAACAGCAGTCGGCTGTACTCTGCCTGGGGCGCGTCGAACACGCGCTCGGTTGGCCCTGTTTCCACGATCTGGCCGCGCTGGATAACCGCGACCCGATGCGCGATCGAGCGAACGACGGCCAGGTCGTGTGAAATGAAGAGTAAGGCGGTTTGATAGCGTTCCTGCATCACCCGGATGAGTTGCAGAATTGACGCCTGCACCGAGACATCCTGCCCGGAAACAATCTCGTCGCAGATCACGAGTTGCGGCTGGGCAGTGAAGGCGCGGGCAATCGCAATACGTTGCTTCTGCCCGCCGCTCAGCTGATGCGGGTAGCGGCTGGCCATCGCCGGGTCGAGGCTCACCTCCTCAAGCG
>JALYWD010000477.1 GCA_030852885.1 Chloroflexota bacterium
GCCAAGCTCCCAGAGCACCAGCGGCATGGCGCCGAACACGCTGGCCGCGATGACCGCGGCAAACCGGCCAGCCAGCAGCCAGCCCAGTCCAGCCACTCCGGCAATACTGGCCAGGCCTATTACCGCCTGGAAGAGATTTGCCGCAGTCACTCCGCCGAAGCCATAGGCCACCGCGAAAATGATATGGTTCTGGATCGTCTGGCCTGAGACTGGCATCGATGCGAGCACCAGAGCGCCGTGAGATTGCCAGAACTCGCGTGCGATGGGCAGATGCTGCCTGGTGGCGTCGGAGACGTTTTCCGGAACGAACGCTGCCAGGAGCGCGAAGGTGATGAGACCCCCCGATAGCGAGAGCAGGACCGTTTCGTACCAGTCTGGTGGCGTGCGGTCCCACTCCGCCGAGATAGCTGGCCAGTTTCCTGTCGTCTGCCGCGCCACGAGGATGAGTGCCGCCAGCGTCAAGGCAGAAGCAATGAGTACCGAGGCGGCGTCCAGGCGCTGAATCACACCCAGGATCAGCCAGAGAAGGCCGAACATTCCGGTCCCGAGCCCGGCAGCCAACGGCACGCGCACGGGAGCCACCGATGGGCTGTGTGGCATGAGTGCCAGGAGCAGCTCACCGCCCAGCCAGGCCAGGCAACCGAATGCGACCGTGGCCAGGAGTGGCAGGAGCGATCCGGTGACTACGGCCGCCGTCGTGACAATGACGGCAGCAAAGGTGACGAGCGCCGGCCAGGTCGCCGCTGGCCTCACTGCCCGCGTGGCCACGGTGACGGCCATGCACAGGAGTATCGTCACGGTCGCGGCGGTCGCCATCGCTGACGGAGCGAAACTGCGAACTGAAGCGTCGGAAAAGGGGAGACCCAGGACTGCGCCCGTCATCCGGACCGAGGTGATGACCACCGCCAGTATCCAGAGCATGATTGCAGCGGCCGCGAGGGAGCCCACGCGATCAGCGCGGATCGCGAACCTCCTGGAAGCTGAAGTGGTGCGCCTCACATTTCCCTCGGTCACAAGGGCGAAGGATACCGGGCGATGTTCCGGCTGTCGTCATGCCGTGTCCCATTCGCAGAGGGGGACACACGTGCTCAGGCCACGCACTGCCCTTCAGGGCGCGCCATACGCATACATGCCGATCCTGGTCACCAGGCACGGCGTTCCAGCCGCGGTCGAAATGCCTACGTCAACCGACGCCGCTTCGTCCGGAGCAACTCGCCACATGAGGGCGGAGTTGGTGCTGGTCCCGAGGGCCATGGTGTCTGAGGTGGCGCCCAATACGCCGTCGTTTGCGTCCAGCCACGTGAGCGAAACCCTGGCCTGATCCGTGGGTGAACTACAGGATCCCTCCAGAACAAGCAGATATGGTTGGCCTGGCGCCACCTCTACACGTTGAGAAACTGGCATCTGCCGTCTCGGCTCCAGGACGCCGGTGTCGGATAGGTCACGTTTCGATCCATTCCAGACGTTTCCTGGCTCGAGGAGGCTGGCAAACGCAGGGTCCTCGAGCATGTTCTCGTGCAACCTGGGATCGGCCACGCCATCGGGATGAAACGCGTACAGGTACACGCCGTTGTCACCGCCGAGGATCGTCGTGTAGCGCAGCAGGAAATCCCCGGACAGCAGCGTCGTCTCGACGTCCTGGGGGCGGGTGTCGCCTCGATCCCAGATGAAGTAGCGAATGCCCGCCCGTTCGAAATTTCCCAGGATGAGGTCTGGAGAGTCGCCCACGTGGGTGTCCAGAGAATAATGCGTATCCGTCGTGTACGTACCCAGAAAGACGAGCTGGGCCTCAGTTAACGTGCGGTCGCCTTGCCACTCTCCGATGTACGCGACGGGCGTGTCCGCAGGCAGCAGAGCGGTTGCGGCCTTCAGCGCTGCCGTAGCCGGATCGACGCGAGCCAGATAGTCCTGGGGACTGGTGGCGCCTGTAAGCACCGTGATGGGAAAGAACGTGGAGGTATTGGGGAGAAAGAACAGCGGGGTCAGCGCGAACCCCGCGATCGCTGCTACCTGGACCAAACGACCGGTCGGAATGCGAGATGCGTTCAGCCGTTCACTACTCGCGGCAGCAAGCGCGATTCCCGCCAAGACCGACAGGAGCGCCAGACCTGGCAGGAGATGGCGAGGGACCTGGATGGTAAACACCCATCCCACAAAGGAAATGGATGCGGTAATGGCAATCAACACAACGCCGCGAGAACAGAGATGAAGAAAGATGAGCGGGAGAAACATGAGCAGGAGGATGCCGAATTCTCCGTACCGCACGCTTCGCCAGCTCGCATAGGCACCGTGGAAGGTCAGGTCCCAGGGCCCCCTGACGATCCCCGGCAGCGATCTCGCAACGCCACCTTGCGCTACGTCCGCGATGACGTCAGCAGGAGTGGCCAGCGTGGCGTCAGGTGGCGTTACCCCACCAAGGATGCCCGATCCCGACAAATTGTTCAGTTGCGCAAGCAGCGTGCCCAGCAGGGGAAACGTGCCCGTCAAGATCGCGCTGCGAAGGAACCAGGGAAAGGTGACGATGAGGCAAGCGAAAGCCACGAGCAGTGTCGCCTGGAATCGTTCGCCGATAGTGGCGCCAGGCCGGGCGGAAATCGCCAGGGCGATGAGAAATGCGACGAAAATGAGCGCCGAGATTTGTTTCGTGACCAGGCTGAACCCGGCGAGCGCCCCGGAAATGATCAACCGGCTCCGGTACCCATCATGTTGCCACCACATGGCGCATTGCACCGATGCGCAAATGAAGAGAACGGCCAGTAAGTCGGGATACGCGTGACCTGTCAGCCAGAGAACGAGTGGCATGGCGGAAAAGCACGCCGCGCTCGCAATGCCGGCGAGCCTGCCGCCCAACGTGGCGCCAAGCCCGGCGATGGCGATGAGGCAGCAGAGCGAAACGAGTACCTGGAGGATGCGTACCGTCGTGATGCCACCGAGTCCGTACGCAACCGCATTGAGCGAGGCGCCGAGTACCGAGGCGGAAAAGGATTCCATGTAGGGGTAGAAGAGCACCGCGTGGTCCTGCCAGATCTCCCGCGCCTGCGGGAGATGCTGCCGCACGGAATCAGAGGCGGTGAAAATCGATTCAGGTGTGAGCGTTGCCAGTGCGGCGAAGAGGAAGAAGGCCGCGGTCAATGCCATCAGGATCAGTTCGAACCAGTCGAGGCGCGGCATCATCCCCGGTGAGCCTGGAGACCGGCTGAAG
>JALYWD010000497.1 GCA_030852885.1 Chloroflexota bacterium
GCCGGCGCCGCGTCCCTGACGAAGGCAGCGATCTACTATCACTTCCGGGACAAGCAGGAGCTGTTCGAAGCGGTCGTGATGGCGGAAATGGAGATCCTGCACCAGGGAGTGGCGGAGCAGTTAGCGCCTGGGCCACCGTTGCGTTCCCAACTGGAGCGCGTTACGGCCTTTGCCCTGGGCGTGAGCCGGGGCGACCGTATCCGGCTCATTGAGGATGCTCACCGCTACTGCGTCAAGGCGCAGATGCGGACCATGCGAGAGCAAATCCAGACGCCCTTCGGTTTGCTCCGGGACGCCTTTGCCGCCGCGCAGGCCCGGGGCGAAATTGGCGAGTGTGATCTCGACCTGACGCTGGCGCTCTACATCGGCATGATCGAGAGCCAGATCAAGGGGCCCGACATCGGGGCCGTCATCGACCTCCCTCCAGAAGAACTGGCTCGCGCCATCGTCGGCGTCCTGTTGGACGGCATCGCGACGCGACCGCGGACGGGTATCGCCTGACAGAGCGGAGGAAGGGCGCACGTTACCCGCGGTGCTGCCCGTACTCCTCATCGGTGACGTGCCGGCCCCAGGTGACCGGGCTGCCGGAGTCGTCTGCCTCCTGGATCGCGATGTGGACCATGAAGCGGTCCGGGGCAGCCCCGTGCCAGTGGCTCTCGCCCGCCTCGAAGAAAACGCGGTCGCCGGGCCGGATCTCCTCGATGAGACCACCCTCACGCTGGCAGAGGCCAACCCCTTCGGTGACGTAAATCGTCTGCCCGAGCGGGTGCGTGTGCCAGGCGGTGCGCGCCGTGGGCGCGAAGTGGACCAGCGCCGCCGCTGCCCGCGCCGGGGGTGTTGGCGCCGCGACGGTGTCGATGTAGACATCGCCGGTGAACCAATCACCAGGGCCTTTGCTGGTGCGAAGCGAACTGCGGGTGATCTGCATGGCTGGCCTCCTGCCACGTGCTGTGCTCCGCCATCCCTCACCTGGGGCGCGGCTATCCCATCCGGGTTGTGCGATCCGGCCGGATCACCACCACAAGCCAGGAGCACCGAACAATACCCGCCCTTGGTGGGTTTGCGGCGGCAGATCATGGCACAGGCGAGGGCCTGGACGGGTAGGTGGCAAGAGCGGACAAGAGCGCCCAGAGGTCGTCGCTGGCAAGGCGTTTGGCCATGAGCCGCGTCTGCCAGGCTTCGAGACCTGCCGTCGTCTCGCCGGGCATGGCCAGCCATGCCGTGATCGTGACACCCCTACTTGCGCGCAACAATCTCGAAGTCGATGCGCACTGCGTGGCCGAGCGCGTCTTCGACCACGAGCGAGTACGCACCAGGCGACAGGTCCGGTACCACGACGACACCGTCCGCCTGGCAGTCCTCTCCCACGGGAACGCTAACGGCAATCGCCTCGCCACCCGGATCGTCCCAGGAGACCGTGATCTCCGACCTTGCGAACGGCCCACCCGTGAGGTGGATCTCGTCCCCCGCCTTCCCCGTGTTCGCAGATAGGCTCACCTGCGGATCACTGGTGGGAGTTTCGCAGGGGTCGGGTGCTGCTGGCTGCCGGGGATTCCGTTCGGCTTCGCGGATCAGCGGTGCGTAGAAGGCCACGAGCTCAGCCGCTTCCTGATCGCTGGTCACTCGCTCGACGCCCTGGTCGGCATGGACCGGATACCAATTCTCTTCAGGATTGAATGCGGCGATGAAGAGCGCACGATCTCCAGGATGCAACTTGACTGCCTCGCGCTCCTCCGGATCGAACACCTCAATACGGTGAAGGTATACGCGGACGACGCCGGATGCAGAGCCCTTGAGGGTCTGTTCCACCTCCACGTCGTAGAGGAAGTTGGTAAGGGCGATGCCGTCGCCAAGGGGCCTGTGCTGCCAGGCTCCTCCGGCATCGCGGACTGCGAGGCACTCCCGGTGGACATCGCGAGACCAGCAGCCAGCCTGCGCAGTCTTCGGGTGTCCTGGTCAACGGTCATCACTCCTCGCTCCGCACCATCCGGGGTCTCCCGCGAGCAGCCTGCAGCGGGCTCCTGCACTGGTTCATGCGCGATGCATCGCATGTTGGGCCGTCTTTCCCCCGGCGTGAACCAGGGAGCGGCGCAGATCTGGAAGATGAGGGCTTCCGGGTCTCGGTGAGGTGAGGTGCTGGCAGCACAGGCCCTCATCGACCAGGCGCGCGCGGAATGTGCGGCGGGCAGAGCCTAGCGCGACGCCTCGGGCGGAGTCGGGGCCGGGGCAGGCGCCATGAGCGTGCCGGATGACGCCGGGACCGGGCCAATCACCGCCTCGAAGCGTGCGCCCATGATTCTGATCTCCGTCAGCAGCGCCGCCAGGTTGCCGCGCATCTTGTCCCGCTCCAGGTTCGCCAGGCCGTCTGCACGCAGGAGTTGGCGCTGCAGGAGTTGGACCCGCGCGGTGATGACAGAGAGCGAATTCAGCAGGTCGTGGCGCTGGCGGTCGCGGCCGTCGGCGGCTGATGGGTCACGGTGAAGATCATCTGGGGACACAGGTGCACCTCAATCACGTCCGCGCCTGGGAGCGTGCTGCCGTCTCGCACAGGTGAGGCCACC
>JALYWD010000360.1 GCA_030852885.1 Chloroflexota bacterium
GAGACCTCGGCGATGAAGTCCGGCATGGCGTCGGTGATGGGCGCCGTGCAAGGCATGACCACAAAGGTCGCCAGTGACGAACTGCTGAAGAACGCCTTGCACGACTACGGCACGGAGCACTTCGAGATCGCCTGCTACACCTCGCTGATTGCCGCCGCCGAGGCGACGGGTGACCGGGAAACCGCTCAGGTCGCGCAGCAGATTCTGCGGCAAGAGCAGATGATGGCCGACAGCCTGGCGCGGCAGATACCGGTCATCACGAGTGAGATGCTGGCGCTCCACGCCAGTACGGCTGCCTCGTAGCTGGCAGCCCTCAAAGGGCAACAGGCTGACGGATAAGCGCCTGCGCCTGAATGGTGCAGGCGCTTGCTTCTGTCCGATGTGGGGGAAGCGTCGGCCGTCTCCAGCTAGCGACTGACGGTGTTTCGCGACAAGCGGCGTTATGCCGCTTCGTCTCGCCCCGCGCTGGGTGGTGGCTGCCGCTCCAGGTGATACGGCACGCTGGTGACCACGAGGCCGGGGCGGAAGAAGAGCGAGGCCTTGATGCGCAGGGCCGTCTGGTTGTGCAGGAACTGCTCCCACCAGTGCCGGGCGATGAATTCCGGCAGCACGACGGTGATGGTGTCCTCCGGGCGCTGGCGCTCGATCTCGTCCAGGTACGAGAGGAGCGGGCCGACGATGCTGCGGTACGGGGATTCGATGATCACCAGCGGCACTTCGGTGGTGAGCCGCTCCCAGTTCTGGCGCATCTCCTCGATCTCGGCTTCGTCGTCGGTGATGAAGACGGCCGTGACGTTCGGGGAAATGGAGCGGGCGTAGGCCAGCGTCTGCCGCGCGACGCGGTTGATGGCCGCGATCGGCACGATGACCGTGTGCTCGATATCCTCCGGCTTGAGTGGCGTCTGCGCGGCGAGTTCGCCGGCAGCCGTCGTGTAGTGCTTGTTAATGGCGCGGAAGAGCATGATGAGGAGGGGAATCAGCACCAGCACCACCCAGGCCCCGCGCGTGAAGTTCGTGAAGCCCACCACCACGGCCACCAGGCCCGTGGTGATCACGCCGACGATGTTGATGGCCAGGCCCATCCGCCAGCCCGGCTCCTTCAGGCGCAGCCAGCGCACCACCATGCCCCCCTGGGAGAGCGTGAAGGCCGTGAAGACGCCGACGGCGTAGAGGGGAATCAGGCGCGTCGTCTCGGCGTTGAAACTCACGACCATGACCGCCGCCAGGACCCCGAGCGTGATGATGCCACGTGAGTAGGCCAGGCGGTCTCCCCGGAAGGTGTACTGCTTGGGGAGGAACTTGTCGCGCGCCAGGAAGTAGGCGAGACGCGGGAAGTCGGAATAGGCGGTGTTGGCCGCCAGGATCAGGATGGCCAGCGTGGCGAACTGGATGTAGTAGTAGGCGATAGTCGTCCCGCCAAAGACCGTGCGGGCGATCTGAGAGACCACCGTCTCGTAGCCACCGGCGTAGTCTTGCTCCCTGGGCACGATGCCGAACTGGTTGGCCAGGAAGGTAATGCCGGCGAAGGTCACCGCCAGGATGCCGATCATCCAGGTGAGCGTGGTGCGCGCGTTCTTCCATTCCGGCGGCTTGAACGCGGGTACACCATCGGAGATCGCTTCCACGCCGGTCAGGGCGGCGCACCCCCGGCTGAACGCGGTGAGAATCAACAGGATGCTGACGGACTGCGTGGCGTTCCCCAGTTCGTCCGCGCCGACGGTCGGCGGGCGCGGGACGAAGCCCTGCATTGCTGCTTGCCCCATGCCGATGGCGATCATCACCATGATGCCGAACAGGAACAGGTAGGTGGGCACGGCGAAGATGCTGCCCGATTCCCGGATGCCGCGCAGGTTCAGCACCGTCACGAGCAGGATGAACCCCAGCCCCAGCAGCACCCGGTGATCGCGCAGGCTGGGGACGGCGGAGCTGAGCGCCGCGACGCCGGCGGCAATACTGACCGCGACCGTGACCACGTAGCCAAGGAGCAGCGCGGAGCCGGCGGTGAGCGCCGGGATCACGCCCAGGTTATCGATGGCCACGATGTAGGAGCCGCCGCCCTTCGGGTAGGCCTTGATCGTCTGACGATAGGAGAGGCCAACGATGACGAGCAGGGCCACGATGGCCGCGCCGATTGGCAGGCTGAGCGAGAGCGCGCCGAGGCCGGCCAGCAACAGCACATGCAGGATTTCCTCGGTCGCGTAGGCGACGGAGGAGAGCGCATCGGATGAGAGGACCGCCAGGGCCTTGAGCTTCGTCAGGCGCTCGTGGGCCGCGGCGGCGGTGGTGAGCGGCGCCCCGATCAGGGTGCGCTTGATGCGCCCGAAGACACGGCCGGCGCCGCTGCGCGCCTCCAGCGCTTCCTCGGTGGCGACCAGGTACCCCGGCGCCGCCCGCTGGAAGTCATCCGTTTGCACGCGGTGGACGCGGACATAGCGGTCGCCCGGGCGGCGTCCCTGCATGTCCTCCTTGCCGACCAGGTCCCCCTGCGCCCGCGGCCCATGCTTGCGCGGCGCGCGCACGCGCTTCTCCCGCTCCCGCCGGCGGTGGGCTGAATCGGGGAGGACGGCATCTGGCGGCGCGGAGGAGAGGCTGGTCCCGGTTCGGGCAGCGGGAACCGCTATTGCGTCATCAGGGTCAGCCTCGCGATCATCAGGGAGATCGGGGGCTTCGTACGCGGGTGCTCCGTTCAGCGAGTGGTCATCGTCAGCGAGTGGTGCTGGACGGCGAGGTGGACGATATCGGGACGAGGAGGGCATGCGCCGGACTCCGCGCGGTGTTCCGCAAGGCGCCGATGGGCCTCACTGAACAGCCCAGGTGGCGCGCACACGCCGTCACGCGGCCGCACCTGCGGCCAGCCAACAAGACGGCAACCTTACTAGTGTAGAGCGGGCGTCAACAGGGGCACGCGCCAACCTTATGGCGCGCCGGCCCGGCGCGGCACATGGAGCCGGCCCGCACACACAAAGCCAAGCAACAACGCGACGATGGCGAGGACATCCTGCGCGAGGAGCGCCTGCGAGAGCGGTGTGACCTTGGCGATGATGGCGCCACCCACGCCGGCTGCCAGGGCGATAGCCCCGGTGTGTACTAATTGCAGGGTGGAGGTAGCCTGGCCCAGCGTCTCGGGCGGAGAGAGCTCCATGGTCACCAGTTGCATCGAGGTGAATGCCAGGCCCATGCCCAGGCCGGCGAATCCCCAGGCCAGCAACGCCACCGCCGCCGGGACCGCCGGTTGCACGGCCGCCGCGATCAGCCCGACTCCAATGGCGATCAGCACGAACCCGATGCGCGCCACGTGCGCCCGGTTCGCGGACGCCGCGCGGCGTTCGATCAGCCAGGCGCCTGTCGTCCAGGTTACGGCCGCCGCCGTGAGCGGGAGGCCCCCGAAGGCAATGCTCTGCCCGCGCAACTCAATGAGGAGCAGCGGAATGAATGGCTCGACCGCGAAGAACCCCACGCTGAGGAGGATCATGGTCAGCACGGCGGCTGGGGCGCCGGGCACAATGCGCAGCGCCTCTGACGTCAGGACACGGGGCAGGGCGAGCGCCAGCAACACCGCGCCAACCAGGCTCAGCGGAACCAGCAGCGTGAGCTGCTCCTGCGTCAGCCCGGCCAGGAGCAGGCCAAGCCCCGCCGCCAGCAGCGCGGAGCCGATGAAGCGGGAGCGGTCTGGCGCGCCGCCCTTGCCCTGCGGCAACGCGCGGAGCGCGGGGCCCGCCAGAGCGGCGGCAACCAGCGGGAAGGGAATGACCCCGGCGAACACCCAGCGCCAGCCGACAAGCTCGCCGATGATGCCGGCGATGGCCGGCCCGCCGAGGCCGGGAATCACCCACGCGGTGGACATCAGGGCCAGCATGCGTGGCCGCGCGGATTCGGGGTAGGAGCCGCCGATCACGGCGAACGAGACTGCAGAGAGCATGCCGCTGCCAATGCCCTGCACAGCGCGAGCGCCAACGAGCAGCGGCATGCTCGGCGCGATGGAGGCGAGCGCCAGGCCGAGGATGAAGAAGCCGATCCCCAGCGCAAAGGGGATGAGGGGGCCAACACGGTCAACCTCGCTGCCGCCGATGGAGACGGTCAGGAGGTTGGCAAGCAGGAAGGCGCTGAACGCCCAGCCGTAGAGGTTGAGCCCACCGAGCTCGGTGGCTGCCTCCGGCAGAATGGTGGCGACCGCCAGGGACTCGAAGGCCCAGGCGGTCCCCACGATCAGGAGCCCAATGGTGAGTGGCCGGAGGCGTGGGCTCCAGGGTGTTTCCACAAACCGCGACTAAAGCGTGATGACGTAGTCCGGCGGGCTGCCAGCCAGCGCGGCGTAGAGATCCGGGAAGCAGCCGACGGCCACGCCCTCGACCGTGCCCGTGGTGGTCACCGTGGAGGGGACGGCGCCAGGCGTGCCCTCGGCCAGGCCGCGCTCGATGGCGCACTGGTCACACATCATGAGCAGGATGCCCTGCTCCTTGGCCACATTCGCCAGGCGCTCGCCCATGGGGTCGCCCTCGCGCAGGAGGTAGGTGTTGTCATCGAAGAACATCATGCCAACCACCTCCGCGCCGTGGGTTCCCTGCTCAAGCTGCGGCAGGATCATCTTGCCCAGCTTGTAGGAGGCGGTGTGACCGGAGGTACTGAAGACGTAGGCGACTTTCACGGGCGGGCCCCTTGACACAAAATGCGGGGGCAGCGCCTGCCCC
Source organism: Chloroflexota bacterium (assembly GCA_030852885.1). Lineage (GTDB taxonomy): Bacteria > Chloroflexota > Chloroflexia > Thermomicrobiales > UBA6265 > JACCXM01. Next base: position 4,689 of record JALYWD010000360.1, read on the forward strand.
CGTGCGGATCCGGATGATCGTGCCCCCGAGCGTACCAAACGCACCCGCTGCGGTCTATGTGCTGGAAGCTGGTCGACGCTCCACCGCCCACTTCGGGTGTCATCTCGAGCGCAGTCGAGAGATCTCGGCGTTGCCGGCCGCGCTGGTTCGAGGTGGAGTCCACCTTTCGCTGTCATTCCGATGCAGGAGGCATCTCGTTCCCCGGCCGCGAGCGTACAAGGCCACTGCTCGTATTGGGGGCAGGCAGCGAGGCGTAGCGGTAGGTCAGGCCGAGATCTCTCGACTGCGCTCGAGATGACACTTTGAGGGGGGATGCCACCTCATGAAGACGCCACCCTCAAATGGCCAAACCAGGATGAGGGGTGTATGGGGACGACTGAGGGGAGGGGCGGATAATCGGCAGCGAACTGGATTTGACCCGGGGTGCTACCTTGCGCCGCGGCGCGCCTCCCAGCGGAGCTTCCAGACAAGGAGGGCGGCTTCCGCGACGATGCGGCGGGAGAGCTTGGACGCCCCGGCAACGCGGTCCGTGAACATGATCGGGACTTCGGTGACGCTGGCGCCCTGCTGCAAGGCGCGCCATGTCGCCTCGATGGTGAAGGCGTAGCCGTCTGAACGCAGCGCCGCCAGGTTGATCTGTTGCAGAAGCGGCGCGCGCCACACCTTGTAGCCACCAGTCAGGTCGTTGATTGGCGCGCCAAGGACCGCCCGCGCGTAGCGGCCACCCATGCGGCTCAGTTGCTGCCGCCACAGGGGCCAGCCGTGGGAACCGCCTCCGGGCACATAGCGGGAGCCAATCACCAGGTCGTAGCGGCCGGCTGCCTCCACGAGCGAGGCGAGCGCGGCGGGATCATGCGAGAGGTCGGCGTCCATCTGGGCAATGAGATCGGGGTGCAGGCGCAAGGCGTGGGTGAACCCGGCGACATACGCGGGACCCAGCCCCCGCTTGCCGGGGCGGTGCAGGACATCGATCCGGCCGGGGTGGGCGGCCGCAAGCTCGTCCGCGAGCTGGCCGGTGCCGTCCGGCGAGTTATCGTCCACGATGACCAGGTGATAGCGAGAGCCATTCGCGAGCACGCCCGCGACCAGTGTGGGCAGATTGGGCCGCTCGTTGTAGGTCGGGACGACGACGACGACGGACGGCGCACGCGCTCCGGGTTCGCTCACGTGGCCGCGTGCGAACCCGGCAGGTGGCGGGGCTCGTCGACGAAGTGGACCTGTGGCGCGTCCGCAAAGTCGAACTGATCGAGTCGCTCCGGGCCAAGCTCGCGCAGGGTTTCCAGCGCCACCTGGCTTTCGGCGGCCAGCCGCCCGGTGTCGATGCCGAGGCAGGTCGGCGCGAACTCGCTTGTCTTCTCGATCCCGTCGTTCAGCAGCAGGAGCGCGCCCGCATGGTTGCCGCGCCGGGCGTGCAGGAACCCGACGCCGATCTGCAGGATGCCCTGGTAGAGCCTGCGGATGGGGCGCGATTCCGCGTGCCACTCGTGCTCGATCACTTCGTGGCACTCGTAGTACTCGCCCTCATTGAAGAGGCGGATGCCTTCGAGAACCCCCGGTGGTGGTGCAGCAACGCACGCATCGTTCGATTCCTGGAGCACCTCGCGCAGCATGGGATCGAGCAGGTGGCGCGTCGCTTCAATGCGACCCAGGTCACTCCCGACGACGCCCTCCAGCATCAAGGGTCCCCGGTAGACGCCGGAGATGGCGCGCAGCAGGGCGGACCAGGGGAGGTCACCTTCTCCCGGCGGCAGATGCCGTGCCTGGGGCTCCTGTTCGCGACGGTCACTCAGGTGGACGTCGAAGACGCGATCCTGCATGGCGGCCAGGATCATGAACGGGTTCGCATCTGACTCGGCAGCCTGGAAGGGATCGAAGACAAAGCCAATACGTTCGGCGCGTGGGTCAAACTCCTGCAGGTGAACCGCCAGGCTGTGTACCTCACGCACCGAGGACAGCGCGCACCAGGAGACGTTCTCCAGCGCCAGCTTCAGGCCCGCATCGGAGCAGGCGCGCCCCTGCTCGGCCACGGCATCGATGAACCGGGCGTGGTCGGCCGGGGTCTGGAGCTCTGTGCGGCGTGGGCCATGCCAGACGATGACGCTGCCGCCCAGCCCGACCGCGCCGTCAATGGCGCGCTTGAAGAGCGTCCGCCCTTCGCGGGCGCGGCGGGAATAGGGCGAAAGGAGCGGATGCAGATCCTGCCAGAGGTGGATGCTGTGCACGCGGCACCCGGCGGAACGGCAGCGGCCGGCCAGTTCCCGCAGGAAGCTGGAGCCGTACTCGCCCGGCGTCTGGAGCATGATCTCCAGGTCGAAGAGGCCGAGGCTGGCGGCGATGTCGGGCACGTCCTCGGTCGGAGTCGGGTAGAGCGCGCCTGTGGAGAGGCCAAGCCGGAGGCGGGGCGGCTCCAGCACACGCAACGTGCCACGTCGCCCGGTGCGCGGAGCTGTGCGGGCTTCAGTCAACGGGGAGATCCCTCCTGCCAGACGCGGCGAGCCCGCGTTGTTCGGTCCAGAGGGCGATGGTACCATCCGCCCCTGTGCCCGATAGATTCCCCATTGGTACTGTGCTGCGCGCCGGGAAGGTTCCCCCGCGATGACCGCTGATGCCGGCCGCTTCCGCGCGCCCCGCCTCACCAGGCTGGAAGTGCAGGGGTTCAAGAGCTTCCTGAATCGCACCACCCTGGTCTTTGAACCAGGCATTACGGCGGTCGTCGGCCCCAACGGTTCCGGGAAATCAAACGTCGCGGA
>JALYWD010000524.1 GCA_030852885.1 Chloroflexota bacterium
CTTCTACCTCCCGCATGTGTGAGGGGAGGTACCAGACGTAACCCGCCATGGCGACGATCAGCGGGAGCACAATCGCGCCGAGTTGGCGCACGCCGTACCAGCGCTCAAAGAGCAGGTACACCAATCCCGCAAGGAAAATGAACGTGCTGGAGAACTCGTACATGTTTGAGAGCGGAACACGCCCGCCCGCAACGGTGCGCAGCAGGATCGAGAGGCCCTGGAACACGACACCGAACCAGGCGAGGAGGGTGGCGAAGTTCCCGATACCCCGCGGCGTGCGTTCGAGGCTGGCACTGTGCGTCACAATGGCCGGCCCCCCGGGCGCGGCCAGCGCCGTGCGCCTGAGTCGTACTCGTCCGATCCCGTATACGATGTAGCAGACGGCCGAGGCAAGGAAGGCCAGGCTGGCCGCCGCGAAGCAATAGAACGAGAGCATGACGAGCGATTCCATCGACAGGATCCTTGTGTGCGTTCAGGCGGCCTATACGGGCGCCGCCTCCCTGCGAGTAAGCACTGGAGTTAGCCCGGTCTCACCGGAAATGCGTTCCATGAGCTCGGCAAAAACACGAGTGGCACTCCAGTCGCGGCGTGCGATCGGCGCCAGGCGAGCTGAGCTCCCATTCGGCGTTGCGGAGATGATGCCGCGCAACCGGCGGTGGGGAAAGTAGAACGTCACCATCGAGCCGCCGATGAGGAGGATAGCCGCGATAAAGAAAATCGGGATTCCTGGATTGCGCGCGACCTGGAAAACGGAGAAGCGTCGTTCACGCTCGAACGTGAGCGTCAGGTCCCCAAGGCGCACCGAATCGCCTTGCTTGACTGTCGCCGGGATCGGTTGGGTAATAGGACTGTCGGTACCGAGCGGGCGGATCATGAAGAACATCTCGCCCGGTTTCAGGTTGAGCGTATCAAGCTCCGGCTGATTTGCGGGGCTAGTGTCCGGGGCTACCACACTCAGCGCGACACCCGCCTGCGGCAGGTCCATGCGGGATGCCGGGGCATCCGGGTTGAGGCGCGACTGGAATGGTCCGAGCGGCAGCGAATCCGACAGGACCACGTTGCCACGGTCGTCCACGATGCGGAGTTGCACGGCCTGACCGAAGCCCGACTGGTAAAACACGATATCGCCGTGGGTAAATGGGTTGTTGACCGTCATCGCGCCGGTGTCGATCTCCGCACCGTCCCGAATCAGTGTCACCTCGCTGCGATACACCGCCGGCGAGCCATCGTCCCGGTACACCTCCGAGAAGTCGTTGAGGCGGACGCCGATCCCGGTGCCGTGACCTAACTCACGCACGGAACCCTCGGGAATGATCAGTTCGTTCTCGCGGAAACCCCAGGCGGCGCCGACGATGCCTCCGAACAGGATCATGATCAGGGCCAGGTGGAACGGAAATGTCGCCAGTCGCGAGAAGCGCCAGCGGTCAGCGTAGAGATGAATTTCGCCATTTTGCTCGGTTGAGAGGACGCGATAGTGTCGTGCTCCCAGGATCTGGCTGATCTCGTGGACGAACTCGTCGCGTGACAATGGCGATTCGTACAGCGCCGATGCCTCTGCGTTCCGAAGGAACCCGTGCGTGGTCGCGACGGTTGGGTGGGCGATGGCCTGCCAGATGCCCGGAGCCCGGTTGATGGTGCAAATGGCGATGGCGACCGAAAGCAGCGTGAGCATCCCGGCGAAAGGCAACGAGCGGAAGACGTCCCAGGCGTACCAGGCGTCGATGACCGGCGTGGTAACCGGGGCGATGTCGGCAATGGTGCGAGGCACAGAACTGCCCCGTAGGGTGCCGGCCAGCACCAGCAGCGCCAGAATGGCAATTTCAACGACCGCCGCCCGCACCGAGCAGAAAAAGCGCCAGACGCGGTCAACAACCATTTCGGGGAGGCCGCGACGAGCATGGCGGGGCTGGGCGAGTGTGGCTTCAGTCACGGTCAATCCCGAGCCTACCCCTCATAGCACGGGTTCCCATGGAACCCACGGGGCGAATGCGACGATGCGGGCAAAGAGCTGCTGGTAGATGCCAAGTACCATGATTGCGCCCACGCAGAGCATGATGCCGCCGCTCACGCTCGTCAGCGTTTGCAGACGCGCGTTGAGGCCGCGGATGATCCCGGGCGCCGAGCCAATGGCGATTGCGGCGGCCATGAACGGAACGGCGAGCCCTGCGGAATAGGTCGCCAGGAGCAGGGCCGCCCGCTCGATGCTGCCCTGGCCGGCAGCCATGGTCAGGATCGCGCCGAGGATTGGTCCCACACAGGGTGACCAACCGGCAGCGAAGGTGACACCAATCAGGAACGAGGACGCGGCATGACCTGACGGCAGACGGTGGGGGAGTAATCGGCGATCTCGCTGCAAGCCCGGCAGGCGGATGATGCCAAGCTGGTGCAGCCCCAGGAGAATCAGGACCAGCCCACCGATACGTACCAACCACCCACGGTTTTCGGCGACGATGGAAGCGGTCGAAGCCAGGCTACCGGCCGCGCCAAGGGCGACACCGAGGGAAACGAAAACCAGCGAGAACCCCAGGCAATACGCAATCGCATTTGGGATAACCAGCCTGCGGTCGATGCCGCCGCCAGTGACCGAGGCGCCCGCGAGGTTGGCAAGAAAAATGGGAAGTAGCGGTAGAACACATGGCGACGACACTGACAGAACGCCAGCCAGAAACGCCGCAATGAACGAGACCTCGATGCCCATGACGGAACCGTACCATTGGCCAGTGGAAGCTTCAATTTCCGGTCAGTTCGCCGCAACAGGCCACTGATACCGCATGAGAGATTGCGAGACGATGGATTTTCGTGAGTAGCACGCCTGAATCAGGCCACACAGAGCGGCAGGCCCGGCGCATCTACCGATGTGAGGCGATAGTGCTTTCCCGGAGCGATTTCGGCGAAGCGGACCGTGTGATCACGGTCTATTCCCGGCAACACGGAAAACTTCGCCTGGTCGCCAAAGGTGCGCGGCGTCCTCTCAGCCGCCTGGGACCTCACCTGGAGTACTTCTGCCGGTCACAACTCATGCTGGTGAAAGGGCGTGACCTGGATGTGGTGACCGGCGCGGAAACGGTCAACGCCCACCTGGCGCTACGTTCTGATCTCGATGCGTATGGGCACGCCTCGCACATGGTCGAGTTGGTGGCGCGCCTGACCGAGGAGCGGCAGGAGAACGCGGTCGTTTTCGATGTCCTGGCGGGATCACTGCAACTCCTGGCCGAAGGCATCGACCCGTACCACGTCACACGGCACTTTGAATTGGCGCTGCTCAATCACCTGGGATACCGGCCCCAATTGCAGCAATGCATCGAATGCCGGGAGCCGTTGACGCAAGCGCCGCACCCATTCATGGCTGAACTGGGCGGATACCTCTGCGAGCGTTGTCAACCGCGGGGAGGTGCCCTTCGGCACATCTCCGTCGATGCACAGAAGTATCTTCGGGCAGTTGAACGGGGAGGACTGGGTGCAATCGTCCACTTGCGCCTGGATCCACCGTTGCAGGGCGAAATCGAACGGCTGCTCTCAGACTATCTGCGGCATATTAGCGAGCGAGATCTGTCCAGCCTGCGAGTCTGGCGTGAATTGGGAGGCGGCGCGCCTCAGGGATGAGGCTCCTCGCCTAGCGCTTCAGCAACGATCCGCGCCTCTCCCTCCGTGAGCGTCAACCGTTGCAGAAGGTCAGGCCGGACCTGGGCTGTCTTGCGCAGGGAAGCGTCCCTGCGCCAGCGATTAATGGCAGCGTGGTTGCCGTTGAGCAAGACCTCTGGCACGGCGAGCCCCCGGAATTCGCGGGGTCGGGTGTAATGGGGATACTCGAGAAGCGGTTCCTGGAATGACTCGTCGAGAATGGATGCGGATTCAATGACTCCTGGAACAAGCCGGGCCACAGCATCGATGACGACGGCGGCAGCGAGTTCGCCGCCTGTCAGGACGTAATCCCCAATCGAGATTTCTTCAGCCCCCAATATT
>JALYWD010000584.1 GCA_030852885.1 Chloroflexota bacterium
GGCCTGGTCACGGCCTACCTGCAGCGCGTTCGCAACTGGAAACCCCTGGAGAACGTGACCGCCCACGACTGGCTCATGCGTGCCCTGGGCAAGCGCGCCTACGACCAGACTTTCGGCGCGCAGCTCCGGGCCAAGTTTGGCCGCTATCACGACCAGGTCGCCATGGTCTGGTTCTGGGGAAAGATCTGGCTGCGCACCACTTCCCGCCGCTCGCCGCTGGAACAGGAGCGTCTCGGCTACTTCCGGGGCAGTTTCAACGTGCTGATCGACGCGCTGGTTGCAGCAGGGCGCAAGGCAGGAGCGACGCTGATCAGCGGTTCTGGCCCGGAAAAGCTGGAACCCACCGGAGCGGGCGGCTGGATCGCCACGGTGGACGGCGAGCGCTACCCCTTTGACGCTGTCGTGGTCACGACGCCTTCACCGATTCTGCCGCGCCTGGTCGATGGCCTGCCGCCAGACTATCTGCGCAAGCTCACCGCGCTGGAATACGAAGCGGCGATTGTCGTGCTGCTGCAACTCTCCCGGCAGCTCTCGCCGGTCTACTGGCTGAACGTCGCGGACGACGATCTTCCCTTCACCGGAATCATCGAGCACACCAACTTCATCGAGCCGGAGCAATACGGCGGCAAGCGCTTCGTCTATCTCTCCAAGTACCTGGAGCAGGATCACCCCTACTTCAGCCTGTCCGACGATGAGATCCTGGCCGGATATATGCCGCACCTGAAGCGCATCAACCCGAACTTCGATCCCTCCTGGATCGAGCGCTCCTGGGTCTTTCGCGAGCGCGCGGCGCAGCCCATCATTCCGCTGCATTACAGCGAGCAGATTCCCGACCATCGCACGGGGCTGAGAGGGCTTTACCTGGCGAACACCACGCAGATTTACCCCGAAGACCGCGGAACGAACTACAGCGTACGCCTGGGCAACGATATCGCGCGGCTGGTCAACGACGACCTGGTGCATGGCGTCACCTGACCTCAGACGGCCTCTCGCAGACGTGCGACCGCGCGTGGCGCTGGAGCATGTCACCTCACGTTATGACGAGGGCAAGCGGCGTCTCACCGCGCTGGAAGACCTCTCGCTCTCGATCAGGCCCGGCGAGTTTGTCTCAATCGTGGGCCCCTCTGGCTCAGGCAAGAGCACCCTGCTCGACATCGTCGCCGGGCTGCTTGCACCTGACGCGGGAGAAGTGCTGATGTCGGGCAACCCCACGAGGGCGACGGAGCGCCTCGGGCAGTCGGCGTACATGCGACAGCGCGACCTGTTGGTGCCCTGGCGCACCACGTTGGGCAATGCAGCACTCGGGCTGGAAGCCACCGGGGTACCACGCCGAGCAGCGGAATCCGCAGCACAGGAGCAACTCCCGCGCTACGGCCTGGCCGGGTTCGCCGATGCTTACCCAAGCCAGCTCTCAGGCGGTATGCGGCAACGCTGCGCGGTCCTGCGCACGCTCCTGCCGCAGCGCGACCTCGTTCTCCTTGATGAGCCCTTCGGTGCGCTCGACTCGCTGACACGGGCCGAGCTGCAACTCTGGCTGGCCGAGGTGCTGGCCCAGCAGCAAGCCACGGTCCTCTTCGTGACGCATGACGTTGAGGAGGCCATCATCCTCGGCGATCGCATCGTCGTGCTCTCGCCTCGTCCCGGGCGGGTCTGCCTGGAGATCGTCGTTCCCCTGGGCCGCCCGCGCCAGCGCGAGATGCTGTTCGCTCCCGAGTTCCTGGCGATCCGCCGTGAGGTACTCAGCGCCCTGGGCTTTCCCGCATGAACCGGTCTCCCGGTTTGCGCCAAGTCGTCCTTCAACGCTGGTTGGCGCCACTGGCCCTGCTGAGTGGCCTGGTTCTCCTCTGGCAAGCAGCCGTGAGCCTGACCGGCGCGCCGCAGTGGCTCCTGCCTGCGCCTACGAACGTGGCAACTGCCCTGGTCGTGGACCGCGAACTGCTCCTGACGAACGCGCTGGTGACGCTGCAGGAGGTCCTGCTCGGGTTTGCCCTGGCTGTGGTCGCTGGGGTGGGCTGCGGTATCGCGATCACCCGGTTCCCGATACTGGACCGCGCGCTCTACCCCTTGATCATCGCCAGCCAGACAGTACCGGTGCCGGCCCTCGCTCCCCTGCTCCTCGTCTGGTTTGGTTACGGCCTGCTCCCTAAGGTGCTCGTCACGGCACTGGTCGGCTTTTTCCCCCTGGTGGTGAGCACGGTCGAAGGAGTGCGCAACACAGACCGCGAGGTGGTGAACCTGCTCCGCGCGTTCGGCGCACCCCCGAGCCGGGTGTTTCGCCTGGCAGAGCTGCCGTCGGCGATGCCGGCGATCTTCGCTGGTGCGCGCATCGCCGTCGCCATTTGCGTTATCGGCGCCGTGTTTGGCGAGTTGGTCGGCGCAAAGGCCGGGCTTGGCTACCTGCTGACACGTTCGATCGCGCAGTTCGAAACGCCGCGCATGGTCGCGGCCATCTTTCTGCTGGCGGTGATGGGATCAACGCTCTTTGCGCTGGTGGGGCTGGTCGAGAAGCTCATGCTCCCCTGGCGGCGCTACGTCACCGCGACGTC
>JALYWD010000212.1 GCA_030852885.1 Chloroflexota bacterium
GTCAGGCCAAACAGGATGGCGGCGGAGAGACCAAAGCAGATCGCCTGCGCGCCGAAGGCAGGTGCAGGCCCAGCCAGGGTAATGATGGCGCCGGCCAGCGCCGGGCCAATGACGCGCACCACGCTCCCGGCCACTTGCGTCGCGGAGAGCGCGGGCACCAGCAGGTGCGGCGGGGCCACCATGGGCACCGCGGCCAGTTCCGCCGGGCGGGCAAAGGCGTTGCCGATGGCGATGAGCAGGGCCAGGACTCCGACCTGCCAGACCTCACGGGTGAAGGGCATGATGGCGACCAGCACCATGCGCGCCAGGTCACAGATGACCATCAGGCGCTTGCGATCCAGGCGGTCGGCGATGACGCCGGTAATGGGCGCCAGGATAATGCGCGGAATCAGTTGCAGAACGAAGATGAAGCTGAGCAGCTCGGCCGAATTGGTCATGGCGAACGCGAGCAGCGGGAGCGCCACCAGCGCCACCGCCTCCCCCAGTTGCGCCACCACCTGCGCCAGCCAGAGGCGGCGGAAGGCAGGCAGCGCGAGGATGTCACGCAGGCCGCCGCTGGTCGTTGTCTCGAGAGGGCCGTCGTCAGAGGTGGAGCGGGCACTGGGGATTGTTTCGGCGGAAATTGGCGCACACTCCTCGCTGGCGCCGCCACCTCGCGGCCACGTGGCACGATAGCTGAAAGACCCGCGGCATGACGCCGCAGGAGTTGCCTCGCCGATGACCCAGCCCAGCCAGCCACAGGATCTTGTGGCCCACAGCTACGACGCCATTGCCGAGCGGTATGCTGCCTGGACGGGTGAGGGGCTGACAGGGGTACGGGAGCGTTACGTCACGTTGTTGCACGACCAGATTTCGCCCGGCGTCGCGGTGCTCGATCTGGGCTGCGGCACGGGCGTGCCGATCGCCCGCGCCCTGGCTGGGCCGTACCGCGTGACGGGCGTCGATGGCTCGGCCCGCAGCATCGAGCTGGCGCGGCAGAACGTGCCGCACGCCACCTTCCTGCAGGCAGACATGACGCAGGTGAAGTTCCCCCCAGCGTCATTTGCGGCGGTCATCTCCAGCTACGCCATCATCCACGTGCCGCGCGCGGAGCATCAGGCGCTCCTGCAGCGCATTGCTTCGTGGCTGCAGCCAGGCGGGCTGCTGATTGCCACCATGGGCGCGATGGAGAGTGAAGGTGTGGAGGAAGATTGGCTCGGCGCGCCGATGTACTGGAGCCATTTCGATGCCGAAACCAACCAGCAGCTTGTGGCGAACGCCGGGTTCGAGATGGTGGAAGCGACGCTCGATGCCGCCGATGAAGATGGGCAGCCCGTCACCCACCTCTGGATCGTGGGGCGGAAACCAGGCTGAACTCCCCGGAGTTGTCATGGCAGGGCGAGCAGTGAGCAGCCCACGGAGGTGAATCCCCGTTGCATAGCGATACGTTTTCAGGCACGCCTGACGAGCACATCTCTCGCCGCTACCTGCTGCGGCTCTTCAGCGCTGCGGCCGTAGCCGGGTTGGCCTTGCCGTTGCAGCAGGGCGACAGCCGGGCGCAGGACGCGCTGCCCATGGCGACGCCCCGCGCACTGGGACCAGCCGTGCCGCCAGAACTGCAGGAGTACGCCGCCGATTGGCCTGCCCCGCAGCAATCACTGGCTGCCCACCGCGCTGCCACGTCCACGATTACCAACGACACGGTGGCGGACCTGGCCGAGGCATGGCGGGTGCCGCTGACCGTGTCGGGCGGCTACGGCGCGGTGACGGCGATTCCCCTGATCGCCGGAGAGGTCATCTACCTGCAGGACATGGTCAGCAACGTCCTGGCCATTGACCGCGCTAGCGGCGAGATCATCTGGCGGCACGACTACGACAGCTTCAGCGCCGGGCCGAACGGCGTGGCGCTCGGGTATGGGCGCGTCTACGGCGCGCTGGGAGCGGACCCGGAGGTCTTCGCTCTTGATGCCGCAACCGGGGATGAGCTGTGGCGCACGCGGCTTTCCGCCAACCCCGCCGAGTTCATCTTCATGCAGCCCACCGTCTACGACAGCGTGGTCTACATCGCCACCTCCCCCTCGGCCTACATCGGCGGCACACGCGGCATCCTCTTCGCGCTCTCGGCCGAGAGCGGGAATGTTCTCTGGCAGTGGGATACCACCACGGACAACCTGTGGGGCCAGGCAAGGGTGAATGCGGGCGGCGGAGTCTGGTATCCACCCTCGGTGGATGAGGCGGGCAATATCTACTTCGGTACCGGGAACCCGGCGCCCTGGCCGGAGTTCGGTACGGCCCCGGATGCCGGCACCCGCCCTGGCCCCAATCTCTACAGCAGTTCGCTGGTCTCGCTCGATCCGCGGACTGGTGCGCTGCGCTGGTACGTGCAGGCCAAAGCGCACGACCAGATCGATCACGACTTCCAGCTCACCCCGGTCCTGGCCACGGTTGAGATTGATGGGCAGGACGTTCCACTGGCCATTGGCTCCGGCAAGGCGGGGCTGGTGATCGCGGCCAATGCGGAAACGGGGGAGGAGGTCTGGCGGGTGCCTGTGGGGGAGCACAATGCCCACGGGGGTGGCCAGGAGTTGCCCCTCCCCTCCGCCACGCCCGTGACGGTCCTGCCTGGCCCATTCGGTGGCGTGCAATCCCCGCTCGCCTTCCAGGATGGCGTGCTTTTCGTTCCGGTCGTCAATCTCCCGCTCACGTACACCGATACCGCGACAGAGCTTGATCTGCAGACCGCCCAGGGCGCCATGCTGGCGCTGGACGCGCGGAACGGCGATCTGCTCTGGCAGGCGGAGGTCCCGACGTTTTTCGCCGGCGGCGCCACGGTCGCGAACGATCTCGTCTTCGGGGCGGGGCTGGATGGCCTGGTGCGGGCGTTTGCTACCGCATCGGGCGCGGAGGTCTGGCAGTGGCAGGCCCCGGTGGGCGTCAATGCGCCGCTCGCCATCGCCGGGGATCTCCTGCTGGTTCCCGCTGGCGGAGCATTCTTTCCGGCCACAGACATGCCGCCGGGGCAGAGCGCGCTGATTGCCCTGCGCCTCGGCGGCGATGCCGCAACACCGGCAGCACCCCCCGTGGGGTAGCCGGGAGTCAGGCCTATGGCTCCGGAGGCGAGAGCACCTCGTGCGCCACCCGGCAGATGCGCTGCCAGCGGCGGGTGATGGTGCGCTCGGGCACACCGAGCTGGTGGGCGATATCGCCCAGCCCGCGCCCTTCGCATACGGTGAAATCGAGCACTATCGCGTCCGCCGGGGAGAGGCGCGCCGCAATCGCCTCCAGCAAGGCGCGGTACTCGGCATCGCGCAGGTCACGGCACACCGCTGGCAGGTCTGGCCTGACGGCGTGCGGCGCGGTGAGCCGCTGCGGTCCCTGGCGGCGTGCCGACAGGCGCAGCCGCCAGGCGAAGTGCGCCGTGATGTAGGACACGTACGATTCCGTGCCCTCCCAGGTGGCGGTGAGATCGCTGAAGACCAGGAAGGCCTCCTGGCGCAAATCTTCCTGCACCCACGACCGGCCATCACGCTGGGGCCAGGCGCCCCGGTGCATGGCGCGGGCGCAACTGCTCACCGCCGGCTCCAGGCGGGCCTCGAAGGCGTGCCAGAGCAACTGGCTCGCTGCCTGATCGCCGTGGCGGGCGCGCTGCGCCAGCATGGTGATCAGCGCTTCTTGCCTGGGGGTGATTGCCTCGTCCGGGTGCAACAGCGGCACCATGACGGGTAGCCGTGGCCAGTCATCCGCGGGCGCCGCTGCTGGCTCCGGCGTGACGATGCGGATGGGGATGGGACGGGACGAGTGAGAGTGCGACATCAATGCCTCTCCTGATGCAGGGTCCAGCCAACGCTGGGCGTTGATGCGACCCACGGGAGATCCCGTGGGGGTGCGCTCTGGCGCTGGAGAGGCTCAGCGAGCCACCATGACGGCTACCGTTCTTCCGGGGCGCTGCTACTCTGGTCCAGATCGAGCCGGTGCTCGCCGCCACAGCGCGGGCAAACCGTCTGCACGGAGCCGCGCACGTGCCAGTAGCGGTCCCGCGCCTTGATATGAATAAGTCCATTCGCCCCATAGGTGGCCAGGAGCACAGGCGGTTGCCGGCAGCCGCACTCCCAGCGCACCAGGGGCGCTCCATCCACAGGACGAGGCTGCATCCCGGCCGCGAAGCTGCTCATGATCCATTTCCTCCACGATCATGAATCAGAACAAATGTTCTATTCTGTGGAGTGTATGGAGTGGCTGGGACGCTGTCAAGGGCTCCCGGTCACCAAACGTCGTGTTGTACGCCGTCGCCCTACCTACCTACTGCCCGAAAAGCACCAGCCAGGCCGCAACCGGCAGGGTTACCAGCATGAGCAGCGCGAACGGGCGCATGGCCGCGCGCATCTGCTGGCTGCGCTGTGGGTCACGCTGCAGGCTGCCAATGGACCAGAGCAGATTGGCGATGGACATGGCGCTGAACGAGACCACATAGAAGAAGCGGGTTGCGCCGTCGTAGAGGAAGAGTGCCGAGAGGCCGAGTGCCAACGTGAAGAGGGAGAGCGCGATGAAAATCTTCGCCACCCGTGGCGCCATGGGCGCCGGGATGTTGGTGACGTTGCGGCTGAACCACGACATGATGCTTTCCCCAGGGTTGCCGTGTGGCAGGAGCGGAAAGACGCCATGTCTACGCTCCTGCCCTGCTGCTCCTGAGTTTGAGATGCATGGTCCCTGCTGGCTGTCAGCCGGGGTGCGAGCGGGGTGTCAGTTCGGGGACACCGCCAGGTCATCCGCTTCCAGGCGCGGGGCAAAGGCGCGCACGGGCGTGAACAGGGCCACCACCGCCACCAGCAGGATGAAGAGACCGACCGTGAGCAGGGCTTCCCGTGCCCCGACGCGCGCGCCGAAGGCGGTCAGCGCCAGTGCGCCGAGGGGGCCGGGCACGGAGAAGACCGTCCAGAACGCGGCCGTGACGCGCCCCAGCAGGTGATCGGGCGTCAGCTCCTGGCGTAAGGTCATGGAGACGATGCCGCGCGTGCTGCTGCCGAACCCGGCAATCGCCCAGATTCCGGCGATGAGCAAGGTGGATGCGCTGAACCCGAGCAGGACGAGCGCGATGCCCTCCAGCACGAAGCCGCCGATGAGGCAGAAGCCGAAGCCCCGCGAGCGGCGCAGGCGCGGCGTGAACAACCCGCTGAGCATGGCGCCGATGCTGGCGATGCCGAAGACGATGCCGACGGTGGCATCGGTCTGCCCCAGATCCTCCTTCAGGTAGAAGATCATCAGATCGGTGACGCCGGTGGAGACGAAGGCCAGCGCGCCGATGAGGATCGTCAGCCAGCGGAAGAGCGGGCTGCCGAAGAGGAAGCGCACTCCGGCCAGGAACTCCTCCATGGTGCTGCCGCGCTCAATGGGCGCCTGGTCCGCGCTGGCGCGGCGCAGGCGCACGAAGCTGAGCGAGATGGCGGAGGCCAGGAAGGTAAAGCCATCCAGGCCGATGGCCAGCGCCGCGCCGAAGTGTGCGGAGATAACACCGGCCAGGAATGGACCGAGGATGAATGCCAGCGCGTAGGAGGACTGCAGGCGGCCGTTGGTATCCACGATCTGGTCCCGGTCAACGAGGTTGGCAACGGCGGTGATGTAGGCCACGCCAAAGAGCATGGCCAGCGCCGAGCCGAGCACCGCGACGGCGTAGATCAGCCAGAGCTGCGGCCCGAACAGCCACCACCCCACCGGCACCAGCGCGTAGAGGATGGCGCGCCCCAGGTCGCAGCGGATCATCAGCTTGCGGCGGTCGAAGCGGTCCACGATCGGGCCGGCGGCGATACCAGCGAAGAGGGCGCCAACGCCATACAGCGCGGTGACTACGCCCATCTGGGTCAGGGAGCCAGTGACCTGCAGGATGAGCAGGGGCATGGCGACGATGGAGAAGGCGTCACCGATGAAGGAAAGCGTTTGCCCTGCCCAGAAGACGTTGAAGTTCCGGTTGCGGGTCAGGTCATCACCGGGACGGCGGCGCAGCACCAGGATGATCCTTCACGCACGGGGAGCCAGATGGCGCTGCACAGGATAAAGGCAAGCACGACGGAGCGTGTGATGGTGTCGCGGCGTGGATTCAGGAATAGGCCAGGTACGTGATCAGGCTGGAAATTATGCAGCGCAGTGCATATCATCTCTGTCATGAGTTGGCAGGTGGAGTACACAGATCAATTCGGCGACTGGTGGACTGAGTTGTCGGATTCCGAGCAAAGTGACATTGATGCCTACGTCCAGCAATTGATGAAGCGTGGCCCTGCCCTGCCGTATCCCTATTCGAGCGATATACGCGGAGCACGGCATGGGCACATGCGTGAACTACGAGTCCAGAGTGGTGGTAAGCCCATTCGCGTGTTCTATGCCTTTGATCCGCGCCGCGCTGCCATCTTGCTGATCGGTGGCGACAAGACCGGTGATCGGCGGTTTTACGAGCGCATGGTTCCCATGGCAGACGCGCTCTACGACGAACACCTGGAAGCGCTGCGAACGGAGGAAGATCATGACGGGTAGGAATGCCTACAGCGAGTTGCGTCGACGCATGACGCCTGAGGCGCGTGCTGCTGCGGATGCCAAAGCAGCAGCACTCGACCTGGAGATGGATCTTGCAGAAATGCGACGGGCGCGGTCGCTTTCCCAGGAAGAGATCGCTCAGGCATTGCACATCGGGCAGAGTTCAGTCGCCCGCCTGGAAAAGCGCGCTGACATGTACGTCAGTACCCTGCGCCGGTTCATCGAGGCGATGGGCGGAGAGTTGGAGATCGTCGCGAGGTTCCCCGATCATACCGTAACGATTCGCAACTTCTCTGATCTTTCCGAAAAGGAAGCGTCCTGATTACCGCGGCAGGTTAGCTCCGCCGTCGCCCCCGCGCGAGTCTCTCGCTGCGCGGCGAACGCGTGCGATGGTCCGGCCGGGAGTGTGCGCCGCGCTGCGGAGCGGTGTCCCTGCTGGCCACGCTGGCGTCCCAGCCGTGCTCCAGCAGTGCAAAGGCGGCGTTCAGCGCGGCCAACGGTTCGGCGGTTGGTGCGATGAACGGGTGCATCTCCA
>JALYWD010000610.1 GCA_030852885.1 Chloroflexota bacterium
CCTGGCTGGAAGACGGTTGGCGGCAGAAAGACGCGGGCATCTGGGAAGTACGCGGCGAGCTACGTCACTTCACCCACTCCAAGGTCATGGCCTGGGTCGCCTTCGATCGCGGCGTGCGCATGTGCGAGGAGTTCGGGCTGGAGGGGCCGGTCGCCCACTGGCAGGCGATCCGTGACGAAATCCACGCCGAAGTCCTGGAGCGTGCGTGGAACCCGCGCCTGGAGGCGTTCACCCAGTCCTACGGCGCGGACGAACTGGACGCCAGCGTGCTGCAGATGCCGATTGTCGGGTTCCTGGATGCCAACGACCCGCGCTTTGTCTCCACCGTCGCCGCCATGCAGGAGCACCTGAGCGTGGATGGCTTCCTGCTGCGCTATCACTCCGACTCCCAGGTCGATGGACTGCCGGCCGGCGAGGGTGTCTTCCTGGCCTGCTCCTACTGGCTGGTGGAAGTGCTGGCCCTGCAGGACCGCTACGACGAGGCCTGCGAACTTTTCGGCCGCCTCCTCGCCCTGCGCAACGACCTCGGGCTCTGCAGCGAGGAATACGACCCCGAGACCCAGGTGCTGCTCGGCAACTTCCCCCAGGCGTTCACCCACCTGGCCCTCGTGGAAGCCGCCATGACCCTGAGCGAGCGCCAGCCCTACCGCACCCTCTGCGCGCGACAATCGTAGGAAATAATCTCTACACCTCTCGTGTATGATCCGAATAGTCGCTCCCGGTTTCGTTTCACCACATCAAGGAGTGTCTGGAGATGCGCCGCACCACCTCTCGCGTCGTCCTGCTTTTTTGCATGATCGTCTTCAGCCTCGGTCTCGTACCCACTCTTTCCTCTGCGCAGTCCGCAACGCCAGTTCCGGTCTTGTCCGGCCTCGGGTACCCCCCCGAGTTCTGCTCGCCCGCAGAGATAGATGCTGCGCTCAACGGAGTAGCGGAGTGGCCGGTGGGCGGCGCGCTGGTGAGCCCGGCCAGTGCGCCCGGCATGGACCTCTACGTCGTCAAGGTGACGCTCGAGCCCGGGACCTGCGTCTCGTATGCCGGTCATTTCCTGCATGATGGCGCCGCCATCTGGCTCGTGGAATCTGGCAAGGTCGAGTTCGATTTCCAGCTTATCCTCGGCAGACCAGTACCCGACCTGGCGCTGGGGGATAGCAATGGTGACTCGGAGCCAGTAGCAGCGTTCATGCAATTGGAGCCGGGCGACTGGGTGACTGCCGACCGCGCTGTGCATTACAGCTACCGCAACATGGGGCAGGAACCGGCTGTCATCATCATGACCGTCCTGGAGAACCGCTGGGTCTACAGCGGGGCCGAGTTCAGCCCCATCAGCTCCGGGGCAAGGGATTGCAATGGAGCCTGCCGCAACTCGCGGCGCTGATTCGCGGTTGATCCAGCAGGTGATGCCCTGGGACCCAAGGTGACAATCCCAACTCCGGCCGCGGGCATCATTGGACGCGACGCGGAAATCCTCTACGCCCGCTCACTGCTGCGCCGACACGATGTCCGACTGCTGACGCTAACCGGCGCTGGCGGTGTCGGCAAGACGCGGCTTGCCATCGAAATTGCGCGACAGGTGACCAGCGACTATCAAGACGGAGCATTTTTCGTCCCCATCGCCAGCATCACCGATCCTCTTCTGGTTCTCCCGGCAATCGCATCCACCCTTGGGCTGAGTTCTGGTGTTACGCCGGAGTCGATGGGTGCAGAACTGGGAGAACGGGACCTGCTGGTCGTGTTAGACAATTTCGAGCAGGTGGAAGACGCTGCGCCGTTGGTCGCCGGGCTCTTGCAAGCGGCTCCCGGTCTCCAGATCATGGTGACAAGCCGCTCGCTACTGCGGCTTTCAGGAGAGCACCAATTGCAAGTCGTCCCGCTGGCTGCTCCAGGTCATTCCCGGCTACCACCCTTGCCGCAACTGGCAGCGATACCGGCGGTGGAGCTGTTCACCACGCGCGCAATGGCTGCCACGCGGTCCTTCCAGTTGACCGAGTCCAATGCCGCGGAAGTCGCCTTGGTCTGTTCGCGGCTTGACGGCTTACCCCTGGCTATTGAACTAGCCACCGCCCGCCTGCGCCATCTCCCACTTGCAGCGATTGTGGCGCGGCTTGATCGTCCTCTCGATTTCCTGATTGATGGCCCGCGCGACGCGCCACCCCGCCTGCGGACCCTCCGCGACGCCATCACCTGGAGCTACAGCCTGCTTCCCCCCCAGGAGCAGACCTTGATGCGTCGTCTGGCGGTCTTCCATGGCGGCTTTACTCTGGAGGCCGCTCAGCAAGTCGTGGGCCGCGACTCGCCGTTGTCCACGCTGGCAGGCATTTCCTCGCTGGTCGATAGCAGTCTGCTGGTGCAACTGGACAATAACTCCACCGCGCCGCGCTTCGGAATGCTGGAGACCATCCGCGAGTTTGCCCAGGAGCAACTGCTCCTAAGCGGCGAACTGGAAGGTATTCGGCAGTTGCATGGCGCCTATTTCCTGGAGGTGGCGGAAGCCGCAAATGACGCCATGGAAGGACCCAAGTATGGAGCCTGGGTGCGTCGCCTCCGCGAGGATCGGGAGAACCTGCGTGCTGCAAACCGGAACGCGCTTGAAGCCAAACAGACGGAAACAGCGCTTCGGCTGAGCCTGGAGCTATGGGGATTCTGGTCCTCTGGCGAACACGCTGCGGAAGCACGTCGGTGGATGGAACAGGCCGTGGCAATGTCGGACGGTATGACATCGCGTCCGCGGGGGCGAGGCCTCACCAATCTCGGGAATCTGGCGTTAACGCTTTTCGATCTGCACGCTGCGGAGCGTCACTATAGAGATGCGCTTGTCTTCTGGGAGACCTACGGCACGCCAGACGATATTGCCGTGGCAGAACTAGGCCTCGGCGTTGTGGCCCGCCTCCAGGGCCGGTACACAGACTCACAGGCACACGTCGAGAATGTCCTGGCAGTATGGACCGCTGCAGACGACATCTCCAGTATGGCGATTGCGGAACACGGCATTGCTACGGCGCTGTCTGAATCAGGCAACGTTGCGCGTTCCCGCGTCCACTACGAACGCTCCCTCGACTTCCGCAAAAAGGCTGGCGACACATCAGGCTTAGCCTACACGCTGATTTCCTCCGGGGCGGCAGAACGCTGGGCCGGAGATCGAATCGCAGCGCTAGCGGCAGTTAGCGAAGCGGTAGCGCACTTCCAGGAGCTGCAAAGCAACGATGGCTTACTTCTCGCCTACTTGCAACTCGCCCGGCTCGCGGCGGATATCGGGAATGACGCCGAAGCCCTCGATTTCCTCCAGCAGAGCTTCGTACTCCTCCAGACCCACATGCGGGCCAAGGGGGTAATCGAGGCGCTGGAGACCTTGGCAGCTATCCTCGTGCGACGAAGATTGGCCTTGCCTGCCGCTTCACTCCTGAGTGCTGCCACTGTGCACCGCCAGACCAGATCGCTCGTCGTGCCCGTACTTGAGCGTACGGCTGTTACTGATACTCGCTCCGCCATTGCCAACATGCTTGGAGTCACAGCCTTCAGTTCTGCCTGGAGCGAGGGGCAAAGCCTGTCGCTGGAGCAGGCCGTCGCTCGTGCCCTCCACGCCGTCAACGATCCCTTGCAGGCAGCCTCTGGAGGACCGGCGTACGACCTGACACGGCGCGAACTGGAGGTGCTCGCCCTCCTCGCCGAGCACCTCTCCGACCGCGAGATCGCGGACCGCCTGTTCCTCAGCCCGCGCACCATCGAGCGCCACGTCTCCAACATCCTGCTCAAGATGGAAGCGCCAAACCGCCGCCTGGCTGCTGCCCAGGCCGTGCGTGAGCGGCTCGTGACAGCGAGCCCGTAGCAACAACACGCAAACGACACGAGAAAAGCCCCTTGCCCAATACGGGCGAGGGG
>JALYWD010000625.1 GCA_030852885.1 Chloroflexota bacterium
GAAACAGCCCCTTCGCCCGCTCCCCCGCTTCCGCCGCTTCCAGCGCCGCCCGTAGCTCCCGCTCGGCCTCCAACCGCCCACTGATGTCCCGCACGATGCCAGAAACACCCGTGATCGCGCCGTCGGCATCTCGCACCGGAAAGATGGTGAACGCGACGTCCACCAGCGAGCCATCCTTGCGGCGATCTACGCCCTCGAAGCGCGCGCGAACACCTCCTTCCAGTTCCGCGCGGGTGGTGTAGCGGCCAGCATCTTCGTTCGGGAACACCATCGCCAGCGGCCGCCCCACCGCCTCATCGGCCGTGTAGCCATACAGCCGCTCCGCTGCCGGGTTCCAGTAGGTAATGATGCCGTCCAGCGTGCGCGTGTAGATGGCCTCATCGGACGCCTCGACGATGGCGGCCAGCCGGGCGATGGCGTCGCTGGCCTCCATGCGATCAGTGATGTCGGTCATGATGCCCTGCCAGGCGAGGACATGCCCGGCGTCATCAACCAGCGCCGAGTAGGTGTCACTCACCCAGACGTAGGTCCCGTCCGCGCGGAGGAACCGGTACTCCATCAGGTACTGACCAGGTTTACCAGCCCGTTCATGCCCCTCGTGCTGGATCCGTCCGCGATCATCGGGGTGAATGCGCGCGATCCACTCCGAAAAGGTGCGAAACAGGCCGTCCCGCTCAATGGAGAAGCCCGTGAGTTCATCGAAATACGGGCTGAGATAGAACGTCGTCTGCTCGGGATCATCGCCGTGCATGTAGACCCCGGCCGGCAGTTGCTCGACCAGGGCCTGGAAGCGGATCTCCGCGACGCGCAACTCCTGCTCCAGGTTGCGCTCGGCGGTGATATCGTGCAGGTAGATGGAGACGCCGTTGGCCGTGGGATAGGCGCGCATACTCAGCCACGTGCCGTCCAGGTCGCACGCGAACTCCGCGACCTCCGTGCGCTGGCGCGTCGTCATCGTCCGCTGGAGGTCATCCATGACCGCCGCGAGTGACACGGGAGATGCAACATCCTGTAGCCGGTGTCCCATGAGCTCGTCGCGCGTCTTGTGCAGCAGGTCCTCGGTAGCGGCGTTGACCTGCGTTATGTGCCAGTCCGCGCCAACCTCGATGAAGGCGCCGCCGACCCGCTCGAGCACTTCCTGCGTCTGGTGCAGGGCAACCTCCAGTTGCTCCTGTGCCCTGAACTGCGCCGTCAGATCCTGTGTCTGGACAATGAACTGCGCCGCCTCACCATCCTCGTTGTGGATCAGCGAGACTTGCGCGCGGATCCAGCGCACACTGCCATCGGGGCGCTGCAGCCGCATTACATGGCCAGGATCACTGCCGCCGCCGGCGAGCGCGTACTCCGCCGCCGCGTCATCCATTCCGGTGTCGTCGGGATGCAGAAGCTCCTCGACGTTCATGGTCAACAATTCGGCTTCGCTGCGCCCCAGCAGCTCACAGGCCGCACGGTTCGCCTGCAGAAAGTCCCCATCCAGGTTCAGGAGCGCCATACCGTTCGGCGCGTCATCAAAGGCGGCCCGGAAGCGCCGCTCGCTGGCCGTTATCGCAGCCTCTTCCCGACGCCGCCTGGCGATATCGCGCGTGGTGGCTGCCGCCCCGACGATCTGCCCACGCGCGTTCCGCACCGGGAAAATGGTGAGTGAGACATCCAGCAGCTGGCCATCTTTGGCCCGGCGCACCGTCTCGTAGGCTTCGACGGCTTCCCCCCGCCGCACACGCTGCAACAGGTCGCCCACTTCGGCTTCCTGCCCTGGCGGCGCCAGGAGGCTCAGCGGCTGCCCCAGCACCTCCTCCGCCGCATAGCCGTAGAACCGCTCGGCCGCCGGGTTCCAGAAGGTGATGGCGCCGTCGAGCGCCTCGCCGATGATGGGATCCGGGCAGGACAGGAGGATGGCGGCCGGGTGATCCGGCAGCGACGGCGGCGAGGCCTCTTCCGGCCCGGCAACACCCACGTCGGGGCCGCGTGCCTCACCCGGCAACGGCGAATGCCGGATTACGTTGTCAGGACTGGACATGGTGACGTGCCAATGATCCTGATGCGCATGACCGCGCGCAGCTTGCATCTCCTGGTCATGGTACACCGTGAGCAGGCACCCTCTGGCGCAATGGGTGAACCCTCCCCGCGCTTTGGCTGTGTCGCAGGCGCGGGAAAGGTTCAAGCCAGCATCGTCAGTCCACGATCGCGGCGTAGTCCTCCGAGTAGTGATGCGCGTAGGCATCGACACAGGCATCGACCAGTTCCGCTTCGTCGAAGTCCTGGGAGAAGCGGGTGATGGCGAAGATATCGAGTGGGATATCGGAGGCGCCGGTGAGGATCACCTGGGCCAGCGCCTCGCCCACGCCCGGCGAGATGGAGAGGCCGCCCACGATGCAGCCGGTGGCGGTGTAGAAGCCCTCCGCGCCCGGGACCGCGCCCACGATGTGCTTGCCATCAGCGGTCATGGTGGGGAGGCCGCCCCGGTACACCTGCAACGGCGCGTTCTGCAGGGCCGGGAACTGGTCGCGCGTCAGGTCCGCCAGCTTGCGCAGCACGCTCTCGTCCAGCGGCATATCGTCAATCTGGAACTCCGGCGCGGCGTCGCGCATCTCGAAGGGGAGCGGGTTCGTCTCGTAGCCGCCCAACATCAGGCCGCCCCAGCAGGGGCGCACGTAGACATTGGCGTCGAT
>JALYWD010000667.1 GCA_030852885.1 Chloroflexota bacterium
CTCCTCGTCCGTCAAGTTCGTGGCCTTGATTTCGTGGGCCGTCTGGCTGGTCTGGTCTTTTGTCGCCATCGGTGTCCTCCGCCGGCACAATTCGTACGATCTCGCGGCTATGGCTGTGCAGGAGCTATGCCAGAACGTCTGCTGCGGCATCATGCCTGCGCAGTCACCCACGTGGGGTGCACGCCAACGCCACGGCGGCTGACATCGCTACCATGCCTGCCATCATCTGACGGATGTCCTGCGGGCGCGAGCGTAGGGCCAGCCTCGTTCTTCCCGGTGATACCATCCCGTTATTGGGCAACACTCGCACCAGCGGACAGAGCAGGGCAGGGATGGACGACAGGAAGAAGACGGCCGCGGACTACGCGAAGACCTCGTACTGGCTGGAGAGCTGCGGCGATGACCTGGCGCCCCGGCCCCGGCTCGATGGCACGGTCGATGTCGATGTCGCCATCATGGGCGCCGGGTACACCGGCATGTGGACGGCGTACTACATGCTGCAGCGCGATCCTTCGCTGCGCGTGGCCGTGGTGGAGCGCGAGATCGCCGGGTTTGGGGCATCGGGGCGCAACGGCGGCTGGTGTTATCCCGGGTTCCCGGTCAGCGGCAGCCTGCTCGCCGAGCGCTACGGCGCTGATGTCGCCCGCGCGGTGTCCCGCGCCATGTATGACACGTACTATGAGATCGACCGCGTGGTGCGCAGCGAGGGGATCGACGCGCAGTGGCAAGAGGGCGGCGCCCTGCGCCTGGCGCGCGGTGAGCATGAGCGCGCCAGCATCGAGGGTGGTTATCAAGCTGCGCGGGCGCTCGGGCTCGGCGATCACTACCAGTTGCTCGATGCCCAGCAGACAGCGGACATGGTGCGCGTGACCGACGTGGTGGCCGGGCTCTTCAACCCGACCGCGGCCAGCATCCATCCGGCCCGCCTCGCGCGGGGTCTGGCGCGGGTGATCGAGGCGGACGGCGCCACGATCTACGAGCAAACTCCGGTCACCGATTTCGAGGGCGGCGCGAAGCCCCGCCTGATCACGCCCTACGGTGACGTGCGCGCGAAGACGGTGGTGCTGGCGGGGGAAGCCTACAGCCAGCAGTTGCCGAAGCTGGACCGCACGCTGGTGCCGATGTACTCGCTGATCGTGCTGACCGAGCCACTCTCCGAGAGCGACTGGGACCAGATTGGCTGGCGCAACCGGGAGTTGGTCTCCAGTTCGCGCATGTCTGTGGACTACCTGAACCGCACGGCCGATGGCCGGGTCATGTTCGGCGGCCGTGGCGCGCCGTACCGCAGGAATTCGCTCATTACCGATGAACTGGATCGCCACGAGCCGACGCACGAGATGCTGCGCGAACTGGCCCGGGCCTGGTTCCCGCCGCTGAAGCATGTGCGCTTTACGCACGCCTGGGGTGGGCCGCTGGGGATGCCACGCGACTGGATGCCGACCACCAGCTTTGATCCACGCACCGGGATTGCCCACGCCGGGGGCTACACCGGCCAGGGCGTGGCGACGACCAATCTGTTCGGCCGCATCCTGACCGATCTCATTCGCGGTGAATCAACCGAGATTACACAACTGCCGACCGTCAACCACCGCTCGCCGCTCTGGGAGCCGGAACCGCTGCGCTGGATGGGCATCCGCTTCGCGCAGGAAGGGTTCGCGCGGCTGGACAAGCAGGCTGCAGCAACAGGGCAGGCGCCCACCGGCACGTCGCTGGTGGAACGCATCGGGCGTCACTGACGCCCGTGCCGGCTGACACACCGCGCTGGTTGATGGTTGCCTGGCGGTTGGCGTGGGTGGTGGCCGTGGGCTGCACGGCGCTCTTTGTCTGGCTCCTCGTCCGGCGCGTGGACGCGTGGCAAGGCTTGCGCCTGGCTGAGGGTGGGCGCGATCTCATCTCCCTGATGCTGGCGTTGCTGGGCGCCGTGCTCGCCGCGGCCGTCGCCTGGAGCCGCCCCGGCCCGCGGAACCCAACCGGGCGACGCACGGTGTCGGTCGTGTGGTCTGTGGCCATGCTGGCGGCGCTCGTCTTTTCCTGGAGCGTCATTCTCAACTCCCACCGGTATTCCGCAACCAACGGGCAGCCCCTCGTGTCATCCGGGGAACTCGACGCGTTCATGGCAGAGCACGAGGCCTCGTTCGCACCATACGACTACCTCATCCCCACCGGCGTCTACTTGCAGTCGTTCGAGTTCCAGTCAACAAGCAACGTCGAGATGTCCGGGTTCGTCTGGCAAAAGTACGGACCGGATGTGCCACGCGACCTGCGGCGTGGCATTGCGCTGCCCGAGCAACTGGAGAATGCCTACAGCCCGACACCGGCCTGGGATATCACGCGCAATGGGGTGCAGGAAGTCGGTTGGTACTTCAGCGGGCAGTTCCGCCAGAACTTCGATTACCGCGAGTACCCCTTTGATCAGCAGGATATCTGGCTCCGCCTCTGGCACCCGGAGGTGGACTATTCGGTGATGCTGGTCCCTGACTTCGCGGCCTACCGGGATTTGCAGCCGGAGACATTGCCCGGGCTGGACACGCAGTTCGTCTATGGCGGCTGGGACCCGGTGCAGACCTACTTCAGCTACGACCTGCTTGATTACAACGTCGATTTTGGGCTGGACGAGGGGTTCAGCGACGCGCCGGACCCAGAGCTCTATTTCAACCTGATGGTGGCGCGCGATCCGCTTGGTCCAATGCTGGAGCACGGCGTGCTGGAGGTGGCAATCTCCATCCTGCTCTTCCTGCTCCTGCTGTTGATGGCGCATGAAGCCACGGCAGATCGGCCGCTCGGTGTCACGGTCTTCGATCTGATCGTCGCGGTTGGCGCGCTGCTCTTCGCCGTGATCCTGGATCACAATTCCGTGCGCAGTGCGGTGCAATCACAGAGCCTGACCTACCTGGAATGGTTCCCACTCATGCTCGACATCTTCATCGTGCTGGTGGTCCTGGATGGCGTGGCGGCGGTGAAGGGCTGGCGTATCCCCATCCTGGGCTACCGGGGCGACCTGCTGCCGGTTCTGGTTTACTGGCCGCTGCTTATTGGCGCGTTCCTGCTGATCACGCTGCGCACGTTCTTCTTTCCCGGATAATGACAAGGACCCTCATTTTCTACCTGCTGGGCGGGGATGGAAGGTGTTGAGGGAGTGGGTTGAGGCGCGCCGAACGGCCCTCACCCCCAACACCTCTCCCGGTGCGCGGGAGAGGGGAGCCGAAGCGAGGCGCTGGAGCGGGCTTTGGGATGACGAAAAGCTATCTGGTGATCGCGACACCGCGCTCGGGCAGCACGCTGCTGGGGCAGGGGCTGCAGGCGAGTGGGGTGGCCGGGGAGCCGCGCGAGTTCTTCGGGCACAAGATGGCGCACTGGATGGAGCGCTGGAAGACGCCGGGATTGCCGGAGTATGTGGCGCAGTTGCAGATGAAGCGCTCCTCCGGCAATGGCGTGTTCGGCGCAAAGCTGCTCTACGGCCAATTGCTGCACCTGGAGGAGATGGCGCGCCAGGAGCCCGCGCTGGCTGCCCTCTCGGGCGGTGAGCTGCTGCGGCGTCTCTTCCCTGACCTGCATATCCTGTGGGCGACACGCGACGACAAGCTGCGGCAGGCGATCTCCTGGTTCAAGGCGCGGCAGACCGGCGTCTGGGGGCAGGGACGCGGCGCGGAGGAACCCAGGCTGGGGCGGGCCTGGCGGTTGGGCGACGAGCCATTGCAGCCGGGTGAGCTGGCGTTCGACTACGCGGGCATTGCCGCGCTACTGCAGCAGGCAGAAGCCGAGGACGCCGCCATTGGCGCGTGGCTGGCGCAGGCCGGATTCTCCCCGTACCGCGTGGTCTACGAGGAGTTCGCGCCGCGTTACAGCGCGGCGACGGCGGAGATCCTGGACTGGATGGGCATCGCGCACCCGCCGCTGCACCTGCCGGACCCGCGCACGGTGCGCCTGGCCGATGACCGCACGGACGAGTGGGTGACGCGCTTCCGGGAGGAGCAGGCGGCCTCGTCCACGTAGCGTGGTCAAGAACGTTCGGCATGAGGAGTTCCAACTGCCAGCCGTCCGTGGGCGGCGATCAACTATGCTAGATTTCATGTTCTCTCAAACAGCAAGAACGGAAGCTTGATGTCTGCGGAGGGGACGGTGTCCGTCCTGGAGCGAAACAACGTCACGATTTCAGGCAGTGGCGACACGCCAATCATGTTTGCCCATGGGTACGGTTGCGACCAGCGTATGTGGCGCCTGGTGGCGCCGGCGTTCGCTGACACCCACCGTCTCGTGCTGTTCGACCACGTCGGCGCAGGGGAGTCTGACCTGGCCCAGTACGACCGCGCGAAGTACGGCTCGCTGCGGGGGTACGCTCGGGACGTGGTCGAGATCTGCACGGAACTGGACCTGACGAACGTCGTCTTCGTCGGCCACTCCGTGAGCGCGATGATCGGGGCACTCGCCGCCATCGAAGCACCGGAGCGGTTTGCCCGGCTCGTCCTCGTCGGCCCCTCTCCGTGCTACCTCAACGACGGCGACTATAGCGGTGGCTTCGCCCGCAAGGATATCGATGACCTCCTGGAGTTCCAGGACGCCAACTACCTGGGATGGTCTTCCAGCCTCGCGCCGGTCATCATGGGGAACCCGGAACGGCCGGAGCTCGCGGAAGAGCTTAACGCCAGCTTTTGCCGGACTGACCCCGAGATCGCCAGGCAGTTTGCCGCGGTGACGTTCCTGTCCGACAATCGCGCGGATCTGCCCAACGTGGCGACGCGCTCACTCGTGCTGCAGTGTCGCGAGGACGTGATCGCCCCGATGGCGGTTGGGGAATATGTGCATCGCCGTCTGCCGAACAGCGTGCTGAACGTCCTGGACGCGACAGGTCACTGCCCGCACCTGAGTGCGCCGGACGAGACGACCGCTGCTATCAAAGCCTTCCTCGACCTTTGACCGCGGCTCGGGCGGAGGGGACGATGGCCGCATGAGCGATGAACTCCTGCACGAGAGCATGGAAGACCTGTACGAGCAGGCCCCGTGCGGCTTGCTGCTCACGCGCCCCGATGGCACGATCGTCAGGGTCAACCAGACCCTGCTCTCATGGACCGGGTACACGCGCGATGACCTGCTTGCGGGCCGCCGGTTCCAGGACCTCCTGACGCTCCCCGGCAAGATCTTCTACGAGAACCAGTATTTCCCGCTCCTGCGGATGCAGGGATTTGTGAAGGGCGTCGCCTTTGACCTCGCCTGCCGGGATCGCGCACCGTTGCCGGTGCTCGTGGACTCCACCCAGCGGGCCGGGGCAGATGGTCACCCCGCGCTGATCACGACGACCATCGTGGATGCGACCGACCGCCGCGCCTACGAGCGCGAACTGCTGCGCTCGCGGCGGAGTGCGGAACAACTGGCGGCTGTGCTCTCGGCGGCGAGCGATGCTGTCCTCAGTGCAACCCCAGCGGGCGAAATTCGGACCTGGAACGCGGGGGCCGGACGCCTTTTCGGATGGTCTGCTGGAGAGATCATCGGGAAGCACCTGCGCGAGATTCTTTGCCTGGGAGAGGACGACGCCGACTGGCAGCACATCATGGCTGAGCTTCGCGCAGGGCGTCCGGTCCACCGCGAGATGGCCGGACGTCACGCGAACGGCCTGAGCGTTGCTATCTCTGTCGGTTGGACGCCGCACCTGGGCTTGCTGGGCGAAATCAGCGGCGTGTCAGCGATCATCCGGGATATCGGCGAGCGGCGGGAGATCGAACGTTTGCAACGGGAGTTCCTGGCGATGGCGACGCATGAACTGCGGAACCCGCTTGCCGGCATCAAGGGGAATGCTCAACTCATGCGGCGGCGTGCCGCGTACAACGAGCGGGCCGTCGATGCGATCGTCGCCCAGGCGGATCGGCTGGACCAGCTCGTCGGAGACCTGCTGCTCGCCTCGCAAATCGAGGCCGACCACCTGGAGCTCGTGCCAGAGGAGACCGACCTGGTCGCCGAGGCCCGTGCCGCGGCCGACGCGGTGGGCGTCGCCGAGGCCGGCATACGCGTCGAGGCTCCCGCCGCGCCAATCCTGGTGGCGGCCGACCGGCAGCGGCTCGGTCAGGTGTTCGCGAACTTGCTGGCGAACGCGGCCAAGTACTCGCATGATGGTGGGGAAATCGTTGTGCGCGTCGGGTGCAACGACGACGAGGCGCGCGTAGCGTTCGTTGACCGGGGCGTGGGAATCCCCCCAGAGATCCTCCCACACCTCTTCGACCGATTCTACCGTGCGCCGGATGCGGCTGGGCGGGCCCCGGGCCTTGGGTTGGGCCTCTTCATCTCGCGTCGCATCGTCGAGGCCCACGGCGGCCGGATCGAGGTGGAGTCCGAGCCCGGTCAGGGCAGCACCTTCACCGTCGTGCTCCCGCTGCCGGACGGCCGGGTGGATTGAGTTACTGTCCGGCGCCTTGTTGACGAAGGTCGAGTGGCGGACCCTCACCCTCCCGACAATGGCATGGCACTTCGCTGGATCGTAGCCGTTACATCACGGTTTCGTCGGCCGGAAGGAACCCGAGCTGACTGTACAGGCCCTGCGCCGGTCCGGGCGTTGACTGCTGTTTCCCCAGATGGATCTGTACCGCCTCGTCAGCATCCCGTACAGGCATCGCTTCCTCGACACCCCTCACGACTCTTCGTCAGGCAGGAGGATTTCGATCGTCTTGGCTCACCGACTCTGGTCCTGGGTGGGCTTAACCGTGACCGTTCCCGTCGCGCCAAGGTAGTCGCCCGTACCCCCGACAATCGCCCGGCGCGACGGCGCGACGGCGCTGCGGCGAACTCGGCGCCCTGGATTTGCAGCGCGCTGCCGTCCGCAAAGACGATGGTCTCGGTGACGAGGTAGTCAAAGGCGGCATTCAGCGCGGGGCAGATGCCCGGTCTGCGCCAGATACCTATCCAGCATGGGGAAGCATTCCTGTACCTAATCGATCTCCGCAGTTTTCATACGCATCGCGACGACGATCGCGAGGGCGATGGAGACGGCCAGGACAACCGTGACAAGGGCGTTGATCTCCTGGGTAAACCCAACGCGCATCATCGCCCAGAGCCGCAGCGGCAGCGTCATCTGGTCGCCGCTCAGGAAGACCGTGATCAAGGTCTCGTCAAAGGAGAGGGTTAGTGCGAGGAGGGCGCCGGTAATGATTGCTGACATGAGCTGAGGCAAGACGATGTACCGGAACGTCTGGAAGCTCGTCGCCCCGAGGTCGGCCGAGGCTTCCAGGAGCGAGCATGGTAACGCTTGCAGACGAGTCCGCACAAGCCGGTAGGTAATCGCCAGCACAAAGACGATGTGCCCGAGGACGATTGTGGCAATGCCACGTGAGATGCCGAGCTCAGCACACGCCACGAGGAGGGAAAGGCCCGTAATGATTGGCGGCAGGAGGAACGGAAGGTAGATCGCCAGCTCAATCGCCTGTCGTCCGATCGCTCCCTCCCGACCTGTATACAGGGCGAACGTGATCGCGAGAAGTGTCGCTGTACTGACAGCCAGGAGCGCGACGGTGCCGGTGTTCCGGAGCGCGGTGGTTACGTCGGCGTCCGACCAGACCGATCTGTAAGGTGCAAGCGAAAAGCTGTCCCAGACGATCCGACCGTCGCGACTCTGGACCACCGAGAAGAGCGCGTTGATGAGCACTGGCGAGTAGAGGACCAGCAGCACCAGCGCGGTGAAGAGCCCCGCAACCAACTCGACGACGCGTTCGCCTTTCGAGCGCATAGCCTAAACCCGATTCTGGCGCACGGCGTACCCCGCCACCAGAATGACGACCAGTGCGGTCGCGAACAAGACGGCAGCCATAGCTGCGCCGAGCGGCCAGTTGTAGGCGAGACCAAACTGCGACCAGATGAGCCGCCCGAAGGTAAACCCGGAGGTGCCCCCGACCATCTGTGGCGTGACGAAATCTCCAAGCGCCAGGACGAACGCAAAGAGCGCCCCGGCCACCGTACCCGGCAATGAGAGCGGCAGAACCACGCGTTGGAAGGTCCGGAGCTGGCCCGCCCCGAGATCGTTCGATGCCTCAAGGAGCCGGTGCGGGATTCGCTCCAGCGAGATGAAGATCGGCAGGATCACGAACGGGAGGTAGACCACGGTCATTGCCATCAGGACGGCACGCTGGTTATACAGGAACGCCTTGCTCGGTGCGTCGAGTATCCCAACGCCGACGAGCGCCTGATTGAGCAGCCCATTGAGACCCAGCACTGCCCGCAGGGTATAGAGCTTGACAATGTAGCTCATGAAGAGCGGAAGCACGGTGATGAGGAGAAGGACGTTCCGGACGCGACCTCGCCGCCGCCAGACGAACCACGCCACCGGGTAGCCGGCAAGGAGTGAAAACGTGGCAACCTGCGTGCAAAGCCAAAGCGACTCGAAGAACGTGGACCGATAGGTCGGGTTGCCAAAGACTTCTTCGTAATTGGCAAAGTTCACATCTCGAACGATCTGGTTGTTCTCTACCCGGAACAGGGAGATGGCCAGGAACGCGAGGATCGGAGCCACGACCGTAAGCGCCGGGATAATGGCAGCGATCACGAACGCAAGCCATGTCCGGGCTGAGGTGGACCTCACGCGACTGCGTAGCGGCGCACGATGTCCCAGTCCAACTCCACCCCCAGCCCGGGCTTGCCAGGAAGCGGGATCGTACCGTCGGGACGGAGTTCCAGATCTTCGTGGGCGAGTTCTCTTCGCAGTCGCTCGTGGCAGAGCTGCGGTGGCAGGTACTCGATGAAGGCGCAGTGATCCGTAACGAAGGCGAGGTGTGCGGTGGCGGAGATGGAAATCCCGGTCTTCCAGCAGTGGGGCACGATCGTGACTCCACGTGCCTTCGCCATGTCACAGACAATCTTTGCCTCCCCAATGCCACCAACTCGGCCGACATCGGGCTGGGCAACCTGGATCCGGCCGATGTCCATCACCTCTTCGAACTCAAAACGAGTGGCGAGCCACTCGCCGTAGGCAACAGGCATTGGGGCGTGCTCAGCAAGCTTCGCAATCTCGTGGATATTGTCCGACCAGATTGGGGTTTCAAGGAAGAAGCAGTCGAACTCGGCCCAGTCCTGGATCGTCGACAAACAGGTTTCAGCGTCGTCCCACAGGTACTGCACATCGACCATAAGGGTCACGTCGGGACCGATCGTCTTCCGCACCGCCGCCAGGACTTCGGTATGTCGATCATAGCTCTCGTGCATCCCGTCATGGGCGTACGGTCCATTCATCGTGATTTCGGTCTTGATTGCGCGGAATCCCAAGCTGACGGCGTTCTCGGCGGAGGCACAGAGGGCGTCCCGGTAGAGCTCGAAGGTACCCCCGGCGGGTTGGAGGGAGGCGTAAGGGACAATGTAATCGCGCGTGGCCCCGCCGATAAGGGCGTGTACAGGGAGACCAACAGCTTTCCCGCAGAGATCCCAGAGCGCCATGTCAACCGCGCTCAGAGCATGGACGACCATGCCCCGCCGACCGTTCATGGCGGTCCCGACGTAGGCCCTTCGCCAGAGTTCGCCGATCTCAAATGGATTCGCGCCGATGAGGAGATCACGGATCGACTGACCCATCGTGTGCGTACCAGGTGCTTCGATGCACGCCTTGGCCATCCAGGGGTTCGCGTCGCTCTCGCCCACCCCATCGACGCCTTCATCGGTCCGGATGACGATCACAAAGCTGTCCTGGGCCGAGGAGGTGAACCGCGGGTCGAAGTCGGGGGCAAGGAGGGCGTAACACTCCACATCCGTGATCTTCAGCGGCGGCGGGCTGGGCAGTCGCGGAGAGACGGTCTCAATCAGCACGGTGCTATCCCAAACAGGGTCAGGAGACCGGGTTGCGTTAGTGGCTCACCCAGTCTCCATCGAGACGATCGCGGTCAGCTTGCCTTGACTTCATTCCAGATTGCGACGCGCTTCTCGAAATTCTCGGGTGTCAGCAGCCACGCCAGCCGGTCGCCGTACGTCATGCCGATTTCAGTGTTGGCCTCGGCGTCAGTGGTGTTGCCGTAGTTCTGCTCAGTCGAGAGGAGGCTCCCAACGCTCGGGTCAAGGCAGGTGTTGATCCAGGCCAGCGCGAGATCCATATCCCTCGCGCCGGCGCTTACCACCCAGCAGTCAAGCCAGCCAATGGCTTTCTCCTTGGGGATCGAGAGCGCCGCGTTGACACCCTTCTCCTTCAGCGCGGCCACCTGCGGTTCGCCCATGGAGAACATGAGCTTGATCTGGTTCTCAGCAAAGATGTTGACGCCCTCGTCGAACCCCGCATAGTAGGTGAGCAGCAGCCGCTTCTGCTCGATCAGCTTCTGTTTGACCTGTTCGAACTGCTCGTCAGTCAAGTCGTACGGCTTCTCGAACCCGAGCAGGAGCGCGGCGAGCACGATGGAGTTGTTGGCGTCGTCGAGCGCAATCATCTGCTGCTCGTATTGGGGATCCCACATCACCTCCCAGGAGTCGGGTGCTTGCTCGAACGCGTCGGCATCGTAGATGAGCGGCAGGGAGCCCCAAGCGAAAGGAACCCCATACTGGGCACCGTCTCGCATTACCGGATCGACGTTCTGGAACTCGGGAATGATGTTGGCGGCGTTAGCGACCTTTGCCATGTCAATCGGCTGAATGAGCCCACCGTCGATGTACCGGGCGAAGGCAGAGGTGTCGAAGGCTACGACGTCAAAGTCCTCGCCTTTGGATCCCTGCATCTTGGCGAACATTTCATCAACAGACCCGGTGTACACCACGTTCACCTTGGCGCCGGTTGTCTCCTCGAAGGGGGTGACCCACGCGGGATCGGCGTACCCTTCCCAGGTCAAGATTCGTAGTTCGCTGGATTGAGCACGGATGACAGCCGGGGCGCGAAGGGCTAGCCCGGCGGCCGCAGCTGAAATGGTGAACTTGCGCCGGTTGAACGTGGCGGCGACGTTCATTCTTGCACTCCGTTCGCTTCTAACTCCATCCAGGATCGGGCGTTCAGGGGCAGGTTCGGCCGCCTGGCGGCACGTTTATCCGAGTATCTTATCATTGCAATGGTAGTTGATCGTCGGTAGCAGCGAAGGGGCAATTCGCAGCAAAGATCAGCGGTAACGGGGGCCGAGGTCTCGCACACTGCGAATTTCCGTAGATACAATTTATCTCCAATTCTCAACTCGACACTCACGGCGAGGATTGGGTGCCCAGACCCGCACATCGCCCACCGATGGGGCCCGGGACGCCGTGATCGACATCGGTCAGGTGCAGCGCGCTCGGCCAGCTTCAAGGGCGTTCCGGCCGGCGGCGTCGCCTCCTGGGCGGTGGCCACGGGAGGCAGGAGCGATCTGCGGGCAAGTTCAGGTTGCCGTCTACCCCGGCATGGCGATGAGCAGATCGTCGACCCGAGCAAAGGTGGCTTCCGGACTCCTGCGGCTCGTCGCCCGCTCCTTCACACGCGTCCGCCGTGGTGAATTGGAACGTGGGCTCGCCCGTGGAGAGATCGTCCAGACCCACATACGTACTGACCTCCACCATGACGCTGACCTGGCCTGAGCCTGCGCTATCAGCGGGCGGTGTGGGCTCGGCAGCGTTCCAGGCGGCTCCCGCCAGACCTGCGACGGGCGTTGCCCCGGCGGGTGTGCCCGCTGGTTGCACGACGCGTTGCTCGCCGGCCACCCCTCCATAAGGGAAGTAGCCTGATCAAAGAGACGGGTGGCCTGTAGCATCCTGGCTCCGGCCCACATCTGGCCGGCGAGATCACCGTTATTGACCGCAGCGTTGACGCTGTCTGACGTTTCCGCGAGAAGGCCCGGGGCTTCGAGGTAGCGGCCATGATTCTCGGCGCAGACGGGCACCGGCGCGAGGGCGAGGGCGTCCTGGTACGCCGCACGCCAACGCATGAGTTCGAAGGCGAATTCTTCCTGCCAATCTCGCTCAAGTGGCTGAGGATCCTCAGCGAGCGCCGCGTAGAGAACGAGGCTGTCCTGCACCTTGGCGACGATCGGGTTCATTGCATCAAGGTCGGTCTGGTCCGCAGCGCTCTGGCCGGCCGCCGTGGCCCCTCCGACAGGTGTCCCCGCCACAGCAGAGACTACCTGCCCCAGAGCGCCTCCGCCGAGAACGCCAAGGCCGATCAAGGCTATCGCGGCGACGAGGATACGCCTGAGTGGCGTGGCCGGGATCACAGGATGCTCCTATCTCCGCAACCGACGGCGCCACTCACGAACACGAGCCGAGGCCGCCGTACCGCGCGGCCGCTTGAGACGTTTCAAACCACGGCTCATACTTGCATGGGCTGTGCAACCGCCAGTGGATGCGTTCGCGGAGCGTGTGAACGCCTCGGCAGGGACGCGGTGCGGGTGGTAGTTTCCGCCGTGGAGCCGATCTGCTTGCTTCCAGAACCTCGCCGCGCTCAGGAACGAGACGCGCTTTTCCGGGGGCGCTCCATGACGCTTTCTCCGGCCGGCTCAAAGCCAAGCTGCTGATAGAGGCCGTGCGCGTCGCCCGTGTGCAGGACCCAGCGGGAGTTTTCGCTGATAGCCGGGTGATCCAGCGCAATTTCGACCACCCAGCGCCCAAGGCCCAGGCCGCGATACT
>JALYWD010000392.1 GCA_030852885.1 Chloroflexota bacterium
GCCCGCCAGAGCTGCTGGAAGACGTGCATGCCGGAGCCTGGCGCGTCCGCCAGAGGCTTCGGCATCAGGTTGGCGCGCAAGCCGTGGCGCTGGGCGACCGAGCGGATCACCTGGCGCACCGTCAGGACCGTGTCAGCCATGGTCAAGGCATCGGTGGGCAGGAGGTCGAGCTCCTCCTGGCCGGGGCCGGTTTCATGGTGCGCGCCGCCGACCCCGATGCCCATTTCAGCCAGCGTCATGACGACATCTTCCCGGACACTCTTGGCCAGGCCGGGCATCATGCTGAAGTAGCCGGAGGCATCGAGCGTGGACACCGTGCCGCCCGGATCGGGGCGGAAGATGTAGTACTCAAGCTCGATCCCGACCCGGTAATCGAACCCGGCCTCGCGCGCCTCCTTCAGGTTGCGCTCCAGCACCGAGCGGGGATCCCCGGCGAAGGGGAGCCCGTCACGCCGCCGCACCGAGCAGGTGATGAGCGCCCGTCGCCGCGGGCCACCTGCCTCCTGATAGGTGATCAGGGTGCTGGCATCCGGGATCAGAAACAGATCCAGCTCCACCTCACGTTGACCACCGGTGACCGCTGAACCATCAAAGCGGTAGCCATTGCGGAGCACACCCGGCAGCAGATCAACCGGAATCGTCATGGCGCGGGCCCCGCCCGCGAGATCACTGAACTGGAGGTCGACCAGGCGCACATCTTCCTGGGCGACCCGCTCCAGCGTGTCCCCAAATGACGCCTGCTCCTCCATCACCGCATTCACGATCAGCACATCCTCTGACTGCACCCGCCCGCCTTTGGGCGGCGCGCCCAAAATCAGTGGGATCAGCGTAGCTGGCGTTCCGGTGTAACGACAATGAGAGCCCGAATCGAGCGCGGGCAAGGGCCCGCGCGACCGCTTTGTGGCCCGGTCATGCGGGGTTGCGGAACTGTGCGATCTTGTGACCCGGGCACAACTCGCTTGTGCATGATCCATGCACAGAGGCACTTGGGGTGAGGCGCCCCAGCCGATAGGCTGAGAAGCCCCGATTGCGAAGGGTCGGGATTTTCTTGTTTGCATGGCCCAGTCGCCACCTATCTGACGAAACGGCGCGCGCCACCCGGCGCCGCCGGTACGGGAGAAGCCGATGTTCAGCGCGTCCCGCCCCGTGGATCGCACCGCCCCTCTCTGGAGCCCTGCCTACGAACGTGATTCCTGTGGCGTTGGCCTGGTGGTCGATATTGCTGGCCGCCCCTCGCGGGAGATCGTCTCCCGTGCCCTGGCGGGCCTGGTCAACCTGACCCACCGCGGCGGCGTGGGCGCGGATTCGCGCACGGGCGATGGCGCGGGGGTTCTGACGCAGATACCGCGCGGCATCTTCGCGGAGACGTTGGCAGAGGCCGGCGCGAGTGACGTGGCGCCCGGCGAACTCGGCGTGATGATGACCTTCCTGCCCACGGACGAGGCGGATGCCGCCATTGCCCGCGCGGCTCTGGAAGACGGCCTGCGCAGCCGTGGCCTGGCGCCACTGTCGTGGCGCGTGGTCCCCACCGATCCCACCGCTCTCGGTGATCAGGCCATCGCCTCCATGCCGCGCATCGAACAACTGCTCGTGCTCCGCCCAGCGGAGATGGAGGAGGACGCGTTCGAGCGGGAGCTGTTCCTGGCCCGCAAGGGCGGGATGCGGGCCGTGCAGGCGGCAGGTATCGCTGACGTCTTCGTGGTCTCCAGCTCGGCGCGGACCATCATCTACAAGGCGTTCTGCCTGCCGCGTGACCTGGATGGCTTCTACCTGGACCTGCAGGACCCGCGCTACGAGAGCGCCATTGTCCTCTTCCACCAGCGCTACTCCACGAACACGCTGCCAACCTGGGCGATGGCCCAGCCGTTCCGCTACCTGGCGCACAACGGCGAGATCAACACCATCGGCGGCAACCGCCAGTGGATGCTGGCGCGCGCCCCGGAACTGGCCTTTCCGGACGGCCTGCGTGGCGAAGCGCTGCAGCCGCTCGTCAGCCTGGAGGGCAGCGACTCGCTCAGCCTGGATGATGTCGTCAGCCTGCTCTACCACGGCGGGCGCTCCCTGCCGCACGCGCTAATGATGCTGGTGCCGGAGCCGTGGGAGCAGTTGCCGGACATGGACCCGGAGCGCCGCGCCTTCTACGACTTCCACGCGGGGCTCATCGAGCAG
This sequence comes from Chloroflexota bacterium, assembly GCA_030852885.1. Taxonomy (GTDB): domain Bacteria; phylum Chloroflexota; class Chloroflexia; order Thermomicrobiales; family UBA6265; genus JACCXM01. Next base: position 2,170 of record JALYWD010000392.1, read on the forward strand.
TGGGACGGCCCGGCGGCACTTGGCTTCAGCGACGGCGTGATCGCCGGGGCCACGCTGGACCGCAATGGCCTGCGCCCGCTGCGCTACGCCATCACCGAGGACGGCCTGTTCGTGGCCGGGTCCGAAGCAGGCACGGTCGATATCGACCAGGGCAAGGTGATCGAGAAGGGCCGCCTGGGTCCGGGCCAGATGATCGTGGTCGATACCCGGCGCGGCGTGGTGTTGCACAACGACGAGCTGAAGGCGGAGGTCTCCGGCCGCCAGCCATATGCCGAGTGGCTCGCCGAGGGACGCGTTGATCTCGACAGTTGTGACGAATCACCGGAAGAGCCAGTAGCGGCCAGCAACGGCCACGCCAATGGCAACGGTGCTGGCCCGGTGCGCGTGAAGGCGGACCCGGGCGTGGTCGCCCTGCAACGCGCGGTCGGCTACACCGCCGAGGACACCCGCCTGATCGTCAACCCCATGGCCGCCGGGGAGGAACCCACCTGGTCGATGGGCGACGACGCGCCGCTGGCGGTGCTCTC
>JALYWD010000021.1 GCA_030852885.1 Chloroflexota bacterium
GCGCGGGGGTCAGCAAGCCCGGGTTCAGCGCGGACGAGGTCGCGACGGCCCGCACGGCGGCGCTGGAGAGCGCGTTCGGCGCGGAGAACGGTGCCTACCTGGCCGCCCTGCGCCGGGCGATGCCGCGGGATGCAATCCTGGTCAACGACACGACGATGATGACCTACGCGGCGGCGAAGCTCTTCCCGTGCTACGAGCCGCGCACCTTCCTGGTGCCCTCCGGCTACCTGACGCTCGGCTTCTCGATGCCTGCCGCCATCGGCGCGAAGATCGCGCAGCCGAACAAGATGGTGGTGGCCATCGTCGGGGATGGCGGCTTCCAGTTCACGATGCATGAGTTGGCGACGGCCAAGCAGTTCGAGATCAGCCTGCCGATCGTGATCTTCAACGACTCCACCTACACCGCCGTCAAGCTGGACCAGGCGATGCGTTACGACCGCCGCTACATCGCGGTGGACCTGGTCAACCCGGACTTCCTGAAGCTGGCCGAGGCGTACGACATCCCCGGCGTGCGCGCCAGTTCCCCGGAGGAGCTGGAGGCCGCCGTCATCGCCGCCGCTCAGCACCCCGGCCCGACGATCATCGACGTGCCGATTGGGTGGACGTATTAGAGGGGGAGACGCTGCGCTCAGGGGGAGACGGCCTACGGGCCTTAGGGGGTAAGGGAATAAGGGACGAAGGGGACAAGGATGTGTCGGGCTGGGCGGCAGGATGTCACCAGGTCGGCTGCCCAGCCTTGACCTCGACGCAAACCTCGTAGAGGCCAGGGTGGGGCCGCACACCCGGGATCCGTTGGCCTGCCGGGGTGAATCTGCAAGGCGGCACGACGAAGCTGTTGATCAGGGTTACGGTCATGGGGCAACCTCCTCGTGGCCTGAACGGTGACGATCACCTTGCCGCGCACATAGCCCGTTTCGACCAACTCGTGCGCCAGCGCCATGTCTGCAAGGGGAAACACGCGGGCGATGGAGACCCTGAAGGCGCCAGCCGCGGCCGCTTCCAGGGCAGGCGCGAATGAGGCGGATGCCGGCCGCGTGCTCCCGGTTGACACCCTGACGCCGAGTGGGGCGGCAGCGAAGTCCGCGATGGTGACGATACGTGAGGGATCGCCGGTGAGCTCGATGGCCGTCGGGACGAAGCCGTGACCGGCCACGTCGAACACGGCGTCGATGCCCGCGGGCGCGGCGGCCCGGAGCCGCGTCGCAACGCCCTCACCGTATGCGACCGGCACGGCGCCGAGCGCAGCGAGGTAGGCGAGGTTGCGCGCGGACGCGGTGCCAATGACCGTCATGCCCTGTGCTGCAAGCAACTGCACCGCCGCGCTGCCGACATTGCCTGTCGCGCCATTGACGACCACGGTCCATCCTGGCTGGACCTCGAGCGCCGCGATCCCGCGCGTTGCCGTCTCGACGGCAACAGGAAGCGCCGCGGCCTGTTCGAGCGTGAGCGCATCGGGGACGCGCGCGAGCGCATCGGGCCGGGCGAGCGCGTACTCGGCGTAGACGCCCGTATCGGCGAACCCGGCCACGCGGTCTCCGACCGCGAACTCGCCGCCGCCATCAGGGCTCCACTCCACGGTCCCGGCGAATTCCTTCCCGAGGATCGCTGGCAACGAGATCGGGAAGTGCTCGTTGAGCTGTCCGGCCCGGATTTTCGTTTCGAGGCTGTTGATGCCGATGGCGGCGATGCGGACCCGGAGCTGGCCGCGAGTGGGCACTGGCGCCGGCGCTTCCGCGAGGGTGAAGACATCGGGTGCGCCGAACGCGGAAAGAAGTTGCGCGCGCATATGGGGATATCCCCCTTTCATGATGCGTCGGGGTCGCCAGGGTCCATTGCGGGAAGCTGCTCCAGGAAGGCCTCATGCCACGCGATCTCGCTGCGCAGGACGTGCTCCCGGTGCGCCAGCGCGTGGACCTCGAGCGGGCTCAGGTAGGGCCCGGCCCGGAGATTCAGGTCGATCCGCTCCGCAAGCATCCCGCGCAGGGTAGTCAGCCTGGCCATGATGCTCTCCGCGAGCATCTCGCGATCAACCGGGCCTGTCCGCGTCAGGGCGAGATCAAACGGATCTGGCCGCAACACGACGTCAGCCAGCGCCTCACGCCGCAGGACGGCCAGCGCCTGCCGGCCGAGGTCGGTGATCGCGTAGATCTGCCGTTCAGGGCGCTGCCCGTCCCGTTCAGCGCGCACGGCTTCCAGGTGGCCATCGGCAGCCAGGCGCTTGATGGCGCCATAGAGCGCCCCCACCGAGATGTCAGTCCACAGGCCCACACGCTCCCGCTCGGCTTCCTGCCGTAGCCGGTGTCCGTGCATTTCGCCGTGACGCTCGAAGGCGTCGAGGATGAACAAGCGTATCGAGGACATGGCTATACTCTAACATGATTAGTCCTGCGAGAGTATTGCGAGATGGTTCGATAGGGCAGCGTCGTAATTGCCTGCACTGGCGACAAACAGTCGCGCCCCCAGCGGTGCCTCCTGATCTGGGGCTGGCCAACGTGCCGCTGACAGCAGCCCAAGGCCCTGCCTGCGCCCGCCGGATTAGCGGTTCGGGCGGGATTCTTGACATTTCGGGCGAAACGCGGCGCAAGAGCCGGAAAAGTAGCGGGCTTGACTGGTTCCCCGCGCCTCCACACAACCCACGATGGAAGGCATCGACGCGGTCAGGGCTGGGGTCCAGCCCACCACGGCCGGGCCGACTGTGTCGCACGCCGCGCAGAACAAGACGGGTGCGGCGCAGCCACGAAACAAAGAAGCGGATGGACGACGCACGCTGCGATGCGATGGCACGTGGACTTGATTCCCGCCTGACCCGGCGGCGCGCCGGTGGGGCGCCCGTGTGCCCATGACCGGCGAGCGGCTTCTCGCCCAGGACACTGAGAGTCAACGCAACACGTCTCCGCGGCTGGGTGGGATCAACGCTGCATCAAGCTGTCACAAGGTCGATAAGGGTGTTGACAATTAAGGCGGGGACCCATAGTACAATGAATTAACAGTTAAGCGCGAAACTCGGAGGGCTTCCTCGCTGCTCCCGTTCCCGTGCCATCGATTGTGCCGCCGCGGGACGATGAAGTTCCCAGGAGAATCGGATTCGGTGGGGCCGCTCAGGAGGAGGTCCGTGACGCCATGGGCCCTGACCGGGTCGTTGCGCACAGCGCGCCCGGCCAGCAAGAGGCCGTCAAGAGTCTGCCTTCGGCGCCCTGTCTGCCGTCAGAGCAGCAGCCCTGACGGCTCTTGACGGAGGCGCCAGGGTCACAGGGAAGAAGCGAAGGCCTGCCACACGTAGCGCCAGGCAGGAACCGAGCGTGTCGAAGTCGAATAACCCCGGGATTGGGTGCGTTTGCCCGCGCTGAATTCGCCAGATTCCGGCTTGCAGCCGGCGACTCAGCGATCACCACGTACACGCGAGCCATCGGTATCACGGAGGGCATGCCGTGGACGGCGATCAGTTCGATAGCCTCGTAAAACACTTTGGCAACGCTACCCACCGGCGGGGACTGCTCGCCCAGGTGAGCGCGCTCACCGCGCTGAGTTTGCCGGGGTTTGCCTGGCTGGAAGCAGCCGCTGACAAGCGGAAGAAGCGGAAGAAGCGCAGGAAGCGGCGCAGGCGAAAGAATCGGCATCAGGGCCAGCAACCAAGCTGCGCTCCTCAGGTCGGCAGCGCTCAGCGGGACACCGGGGACAAGCGGGACGCCGGAGACAAAAAGGTCTCGATGTGCCATGTCCCACCGGGCAACCCGCAGAACGCGCACATTACCTGCATCGCGCCGTCCGGGTGCAAGGGGCACAGTAGCGACGCTGGTGACTGCGTGTGTGGCGCCGTGCCGGCTGGCTGCCTCAAGGACGGGCAGCCCTTCCCGCAGTGCGAAACTGGCCGCTGCCGGCCGAACGGGAACTGCGCTCCATCCGGCCAGACATGCGGCGGAGCGTGCGACCTCACCAATTACCCGTGTCCCATACCGCCCGTTGGGACCGTCGCCAACTGCCGCTGTCAGTTGAGTGGCGCATCTGGCACATGTGTCGATTGTCCGCCTGATCGCATCTGCGGGCTGAGCTGCTGTCCTGCTTCGCAGATTTGCTGCGATGGCGTCTGCATCGAGGCGAGCAGCGTCTGCGGGGGCATCTGCGGCAACACCTGCGCCGACGAGGAGACGTGCTGCGGCAGTGACTGCCTGCCGACCGTTGATCTCTGTCCCGACTGCGGCACGATCTGCACCGGCACCGAAGTCTGTTGCGGCAATGCGTGTGTGACAGGCACCGACTGCTGCGAGGACGCGCAATGCGAGGACATCTGCCAGACTGGGGTCTGCAACGACGGGACCTGTGAGAGAACCCCGGTGCCACCGGGTGAGACCGGGCCGTTCTGCAATAACCCGGGCGAGGTCTGCTGCGTCCAGGCTGAAGTTCCGGTCTGCTGTGTGAGTGGTGAGGTCTGCATCGAATCCGGGTGCTGCCAGCCGCAAACCTGCGCCGACTTCCCCGCTGGTGTTTGTGGACCGCAGGACGACGGCTGCGGCGGGCAGACGGCCGATTGCCCCTGCCCGACCGGCCAGGTGTGTGGCGTAGATGGCTTCTGCTTCTTCCCCCAATGCGTGCCCGATCCGATCGAAGTCGCTTGTGCCGGGCTGCAGTGCGGGCCAGCGTCCGACGGCTGCGGCAACGACTACACCTGTGGCGACTGTGCCGCCAAAGAGCGGTGCGTGAGCGGTGTCTGCAAGGCGTCGCGAAAGAAGCGCTGTATCGGGAGTGGCCTGGCCGGCCAGCCGTGCAGCGGCAAGTGCAAGTGCCGCGGCGGCCGCAAGTGCCACAACGGCCGCTGTTGCGAGCCCCGTGGTGACGGCTCCAGGCATTGCAACTCGAACAGCGAATGTTGCCCAGGCCTGATGTGCGCGCGCCGCCGTCCTGGCCAGCACACAGTCTGCATGCCTCGCAATGCCAAGTCGGACGAAATTGACTGAGATTCGCGCCCGGCAGGTGGCGTGCTACGTACGCGCCTTCATCACAGGAGGGGTCGCCC
>JALYWD010000685.1 GCA_030852885.1 Chloroflexota bacterium
CCCCGCTGGGCTAGAACGTGAGTGGCAGGCTGGTCAGGTTACGCAGGAAGCTGCGGTCCCAGGTGATTTCAGAGGCCGGAACCGCCAGTTGCAGGTCTGGATAGCGCTGCACGAGGGTGGCGATGGCAATTTGCCCCTCCAGTCTGGCCAGCGGTGCACCGAGGCAGGCATGTATCCCCTTGCCGAAGGCAATGTGGCGGTTGGCGTCCGCGCGGCTGATGTTGAACGACTCCGGATCAACGAACCGCTCCGGGTCGTGGTTCGCCGAAGCCAGCAGAAAGAGGAGTGGCGCACCACGCTCGATTGCCTGGCCCTCGATCTCGAAATCCTGGGCAGCAAAACGGAGCGTAGAGGTTTCTGCCGGGCCGTAGTAGCGCAGGATTTCCTCGACGGCGTTCTCGATCAGGTCCGGGTGCGCGCGCAGCTCGGCCATTTGCGCCGGGTTGGTGAGCAACGCGTAGGTGCCGTTGGCAATCAGGTTGACTGTGGTGATGTGGCCAGCCACGAAGAGAATGAAGACCATCGCCAAGACCTCATCCTCGGTCAGCCGGTCACCTTCCACCTCCGCCTGCAGCAAGTCGGTGATGAGGTCATCCCGCGGCTCGGCTCGGCGCTGGGCGAAAAGCGCGCGCAGATATTCCATGAATTCCCCGATGCCGCGACCGATTTCCTCGGCTTCCTCCTCGCGTATCGGCTTGAGCAGGTTCTCTGACCAGCGCTGGGTCTGCTCGCGGTCTTCCTCAGGGATTCCCAGCATCTCGCAGATAACGGTCACTGGCAGCGGGTAGGAAAACTGGGAGATCAGTTCCATGTGGCGATGCGGGGCATTCTCACTCCCTGCAGCCGCTTGCGCCTCAATGCTGTCCAGCAAGCCGTCGGTGATCGCCTGAATACGAGGCCGCAGCTTTTCGATGGTGCTGGCCGTGAAGGCCGGTTGCACCAGCCGGCGCAGGCGCGTGTGCTCCGGAGGATCAAGCGAGAGGATGTTGCGGCGCAGCGACTTGAGTTCCTCAGGCGGCTGGGGCAGCTCGGCAAGCTGTTCCGGGGTGAGTGCGGTGGTGGGGTCAACCCCAACTGCCGGGTTGAGCAGACCCCGGTTGTTGGCTTCGTAGTCGGTAAACAGCCAGATGGGACGCTCCGGCAGCCCATCGATGTCGGCGTCGCCACCGGCGCCGGTGACGAGGGCGTGCATGACCGGGCATTGCTGCCGCAGTTCCGCATAGCGCGCGAAGGCGTGTTCGCGCGCCTCCGGCGAGGTGATATCCAGCGTTTCGAGTTGCGACGTTGCCGGCTCGGCGATGGTTGCGCCGGGATGTGCTCCTGAGTGATCCATCGTGCGTCTTTCTCCTGTATTCCAGACCTGGCACTGCTTGCCGGAACGCGCACCGCCGGGAGCCGGTTCCCTTGCCCAGTTGGGTCAGACCGTGACGAAGCCTCTGTCCGTCACACGTGCCTCGGGAATGACTGATAGGGCCATGAACGCTAGCAAACCAAATGGTGACGGCAGGGTGCTGCCCAGGGAACGTGCGGCATCTTCCAGGCGTTCGTAGGCGGCTGCCGTCTCCGCCAGAGGCAGGTCTGAAAGGATCCCGGCAATGGGCAGGGCCATGTGCGCCAGTACCTCACCGTCAGCGACAACAGCCAGCCCGCCCGCATCTTCCGCCACCACCGCAATGGCGCGCAGGATGTCCGCGTCGTCAGTTCCGACTGCCACGATGTTGTGGGCATCGTGCGCGATGGAGGATGCCAGCGCGCCGCGTCGCAGGCCGAACCCCTGCACATATCCAACGCCGACGCGCCCGGTGGCGTGATGCCGCTCGACACAGACGAGTTTCAGGAGATCACGCGGCACGGACACCACAGCCTCGTCGCCCTGGATCTCCGGCTCAACCTGGAGCCAGCGCGTGGCGATTTCTCCAGGAATTGCGCCCACCGCCTGGTGCGCATTCGCCGGGGCGAGTCGGAGGTCCCGCAGCAGGAGGGGAGCCATATGCACGGAGTCAAGCAGCCCTGTTGGCGCCGCCGAGTGGGTGGGCATGGCGCCGGCAACGATGGCGCCTGCCTCCGCAACGACCTGGCCCCGGAAAATGGTCATGCCAACTTGCACGGTGCGCAGGTCGTCGAGCACGACCAGGTTGGCCTGGAAACCAGGGGCAATTGCACCCCAGCCTTCCAGCCGCCAGTATTCCGCCGGGGTCCAGGTGACCATGCGGATCGCGCGGACCGGGTCCAGGCCAAGCTCGATCGCCAGCCGCAACGTGTGGTCCATGTGCCCGATATGCAGCAGCGCATGAACGTCCCGATCATCGGAACAGAAGCAACAGCGAGGGTACGTCGCGTCCGTGACGAGCGGGAGCAGCGCCTCGAGGTTCCTGGCCGAGGAGCCCTCCCGAATCATCACCAACTGCCCTGCACGGAGCTTTTCCAACGCTTCGGCGTAGGTGGTTGCCTCATGATCGGACCCGGGACCAGAACCGACATACGCCTGCAATGCTGGGCCACGCAGCCCGGGTGCATGCCCGTCCCGCCGCATGCCCTGGCTCACGCGCAGCTTGGCCGCAATGCCGTCCGCGCCAGCGAGGACGTCGGGGAAGCTCATCAGTTCGCCTAAACCGACGCACTCCGGCCATTCGGCCATCGCGGCGATTTCCGCGACGCCAAAGCTTGCTCCCGGCGATTCCCAGGCGCTGGCGGGTACGCAGGAGGGGATCGTGAAGTAGATGCCCATGGGCAAGTCGCGCGCCGCGTCGCGCATGACCTCCAGTCCGGGAAGACCGGCGATGTTGGCGATCTCGTGGGGGTCCGTGACGATGGCGCCGGTCCCGTGGGGCACCACCGCCCGGGCGAACTCCGGCACCCAGACCAGGGCGCTCTCGGTGTGGACATGAGCATCGATGAAGGACGGAGCCAGCCAGCGCCCGGTGAGGTCGATCCGCTCATGACCGCCGGGATATTGGCCGATGCCGGCAATGACGCCGTCCGCGATGGCCACGTCCGCGACGTAGGTGTCGCCCGCCAGGACATCCACAATCGTGCCGCCGGCCAACACAAGATCGGCGGGCTCATTCCCGAGCGCGACGCGCAGGCGGCGGCGCCAGGTCTCGACAGAAAAGGGCGAAGTCTGCATCTTCACGCTGGCTCCTGATGTGGACGCTGCTTGCGGTTTCGCGAAGTATAGAAACTGGGCGGGGAAATATCGGCATTCCTCCGCTGACCGCCGCCCAGTGGAGCCTGCAAATGGGTGCCGCTGCTTTACACTTGTTGCAACAGCATCACGCCATCCCTCTTGTGCGTTAGTTGCTGACCTCCAGCAATCCTCATTGATCGAGGCTGCCGCCTTCTCGAATCAGCCCTGCCCGCATGTGCGGGATGTGGAAACCACGGCAGGAGACGCCCGTGGAAGATGTTCGACTCATCGTCGACCTCGTCATCGGCCTTGGCGCCGCGACAGTGGCAGGGTATATCGCGCAGCGCCTCGGTTTGCCGGCGCTCATTGGCTACCTCGTGGCTGGGATGGTGATTGGCCCCAATACGCCTGGCTTGGTTGCCAGCTCCGAGCGAGTCCTGCTGCTCGCGAACATCGGGGTTGCGCTCCTCATGTTTGGCCTCGGCGTGGAGTTCTCGCTGAGCGAAATTGCGCGAGTCAGGCGCGCGGCGTTGCTCGGCGGCGCCATACAGATTCCGATCACCATCATTCTCGGGACCATAGGCGGCCGGGCCCTCGGCTGGTCGCTCGGGGCTTCGCTGCTCCTGGGTGGAGCATTTGCGATTTCCAGCTCCATCGTGGCGTTGAAGATCCTCATGAATCGCGGCGATATGGAGAGCCCCCACGCGCGCAATGCGCTGGGACTCGGAATCGTGCAGGACTTCAGTCTTGCCCCAATGTTGGCCCTGGTGCCGGTCATCGCGGGAGAGCGGGGCGGACTCATCGGGATTTCGCAGTCGCTCCTGATTTCGGCGGTGGTGCTCGTCGTCGCATTCTTGCTGGGTACGAAGTTCGTGCCGCCGGTCCTCCGGGTGTTCGCCCACACTGGCTCTCGCGAGTTGTTCCTGCTGGTTGTGGTGGCGATTGCCCTCGGTGTGGCGCTGGCCACGCATTTTGCAGGTCTCTCGCTCGGCCTGGGCGCGTTCCTCGCCGGGATTGTGGTCTCCGAGTCCGAATACGAAGAGCGCGTCCTGACCGACATCATTCCCGTGCGGGATCTCTTCGCGACGCTCTTCTTTCTTTCAGTAGGCATGTTGATCGATCCATTTGTGTTGTTAGCCAACTGGGAAGTGGCGATTGGCCTGACCCTGGTGCTGGTTGTCGGCAAGTTGCTGATCACTGGTGGCGCATTCCTGGCGGCGGGACTGGACCACCGCACTGCGACGCTGGCAGCGATTGTGATGGCGCAGATTGGGGAATTCAGCTTCGTCCTCGCTGGCGCGGGATACGAGCATCACCTCATTGATCTCAGCCAGTACGGGACGATCCTCTCGGTCGCGCTCTGCTCCATCCTGGCCATGACCATGCTGATGAAAGTCTCCCCGTGGCTGGTGCGCGTCGCAGAACACTTGCCCGGCGTGGCTCGCCAGAAGCGCTTGGCGGTCGGGCCGCCTCCCCCAGTAGCTCCAAGTGGAGGGCACGTCGTGATCTGCGGGTATGGTCGAGTTGGTGTAGAGATCGGCAACGCGCTGCGCCAATGGAATCAGCCGTACAGCGTGATCGAGCTGAACCCGGCCGTCGTGCGCGATCTGCGGGATCGCGGCATTGACGCCCTCTACGGTGACGCCGCGTCGCGCTCTGAGTTGGTCGCAGCCGGCGTCGCCACCGCGCGTTCGATCGCGGTCACCACACCAGACTTGCTGGTGACGGAGGCGGTGGTGCGGGAAGCCAGGGAGCTGAACCCCCGCATTCATGTGATTGTGCGGGCATCTGCCACCGGAGAGGTCGCCCTGTTGACCGCGGAGGGTGCGGACGAAGTCGTGCAACCGGAGTTCGAAGCTGGCCTGGAGTTTGTGCGGCAGGTGTTGGCCTGGCAGGGCATACAGCCGGAGCGTACCGATGACCTGATCAACGCCAGGCGTGAGACCGTCTACGGCGTTCGCCCGCAAGTCCCAGCCATGTTGACTACACCGCAGTCCTTGCAACCGCCGCGATGGAAGCCAGATGAATCCGAATCTGGCTTCCCGGCGTAGATAGGGGCATAAGGCGGAAAATCCCTCCCCAAGGATCCGCCGAGAACCCATATCCCCTTCCCCTTCCCGCACGTGCCCGGCCCAAAGTGGCCGGGTTCGTGTTTTCTTGCCTCAACCGCGTTTCCCCAATTATTCGGCTCCTCGAGATGCGTAACCGGCAGGCTTGCAAGTGCGGCCCGTCTCGTGCGTAATTCCGCGCGCGGGATGGCGATGACACAAGCGAGGATCCATTGGCAATGAAAGCGCCGACGCCGGTAAGCCCGGTCACCCGCCGCGCGTGGCGAGGTAAGGCGGAGGGCTGGCTGTTGCACGGCCAGCCGCAGGAACCAGACTCCTCCTACGGCGAGGGGCAGCACGCCCACCAGCGCCCCTGGTGGCAGGTCATGTGCCTGACGGGCGTGGACTACTTCTCCACACTCGGCTACCAGCCAGGTATCGCCGCGTTGGCCGCGGGGCTGCTTTCGCCGCTGGCAACGCTGATCCTGGTCCTCATGACGCTCTTCGGCGCCTTGCCCATGTACCGGCGCGTGGCCAGGGCGAGCCCGCACGGAGATGGCTCTATCTCGATGTTGAGCGGGCTGCTCTCCTGGTGGCAGGGCAAAATCCTGGTTCTGGTGCTGATTGCTTTCGTGGTCACCGCGTTTGTCATCACCATCACCATCTCGGCGTCCGACGCGACGGCTCACCTGGCAGAGAACCCCTTCACGCGGGGCGTGGTCGGGCACGAAGTGATCGCCACGCTGCTATTGATCTCGCTGCTCGGGGCCATCTTCCTGCGCGGCTTCTCCGAGGCAATTGGGGTGGCGGTGGGCATTGTGGCGGTCTACCTGCTCCTGAACGTCGTGGTCATCGGGCGCGCCTGGCTGGAGATTTTGCAGGACCCGGCCCTGTTGCAGGGCTGGCGGTCGGCACTCACGCTGCAGTACAGCAGCCCGGTCGCCATGGTGCTGACGGCCGTTTTCCTGTTCCCGCGTTTAGCCCTGGGGCTCTCCGGCTTCGAAACCGGCGTCGTGGTGATGCCGCTGGTAAAGGGGTGTCCCGACGACAACCCGGCACAGCCAGCCTGCCGCATCCGCAACACCGGCCGCTTGCTGGCGCTGGCGGCATCCATCATGAGCGTGTTTCTCCTGACGAGCAGCGTCGCGACCACCCTGCTGATTCCTCATGAGGCCTTCGAAGAGGGCGGCGAAGCGAATGGCCGCGCCCTGGCGTATCTGGCGCACGAGTACCTGGGGGAAGTGTTCGGCACCGTCTACGATGCCTCCACGATCCTCATCCTCTGGTTTGCGGGCGCGTCGGCCATGGCGGGTCTGCTGAACATCGTGCCGCGCTACCTGCCGCGCTATGGCATGGCGCCAGATTGGGCCAGGGCCACGCGGCCGCTTGTGCTGCTGTTTACCCTGATCTGTTTTGGCGTGACCATTCTCTTCAATGCGGACATTGATGCCCAGGCGATCCCCTATGCCACGGGCGTGCTGGCCGTGATTACCTCGGCCTCTGTCGCGGTGTTTCTCTCGGCACTACGTCAGCGTGAACGCGTGGGCACCATCTGGTTTGGCATCGTCTCGGTGATGTTCATCTACGCCTTCGTCAACACCATCGTGCAGGATCCGAGCGGGTTGAAGATGGCGATCGGGTTCTTTGTGATGATCGTGGCGATCTCGCTGGTCTCACGGGTGGCCCGTTCGACCGAGTTGCGCTCAACGAACGTGACATTTGATCCGGCCGCTGAGAAATTCATCAAAGAGGCAAGCAAACGTGGTTCCGTGCGCCTGATCGCCAATCACCCCGACGAACGGACCACGCGAGAGTATCTGCTCAAGGAGCGCGAAGAGCGGGAGGCGAACCACATCCCGACCGGAGACCCGGTGCTCTTCCTGGAGGTGACGGTCCAGGACGCGTCTGAATTCACCTCACAGGTGCATGTGCGTGGCCAGGAACTCTCGGGCTTCCGCATTCTGCAAGTAGAAAGCGCGTCTGTTCCGAACGGTCTGGCGGCAACGCTGTTGGCGATTCGCGACCGCACCGGCAAGCGGCCGCACGCCTACTTTGGGTGGACGGAAGGGAATCCGCTCAAGTACCTCGGGCGCTTCGTGTTCTTCGGCGAAGGGGATATCGCCCCGGTCACACGGGAGATTCTGCGCCAGACAGAGCCAGACCCCCACCAGCGTCCCGCCATCCATGTCGGGTAACGCTACGGCGCGACCTGCGTCTCGATGAAGGCAATCAGGCGTTCCAGCTCAGGCATCCGCTCCCGGACAAACGCGCCGGCATCCACGGCACGAACGAAGGGGAGTTCGTAGCGAACGCGCGCAGCCGGCCCGCCCTCGGAGTCATCCCACCAGGCGGCCTGGTGCGGCTCCAGAAACCCCTTCTCCACGGCGGGCAGGGTGCGGCGGGCAAGCCGCTCCATGGCCCGGCGCCGGAACTCGTTTTCTTCTTCCGAGAAGAGGCCCGGTGACGTAGTCCAGAGATCGACCTGGAAGCCGTCATCTCCCACACGCACATCGACGTGACCGGCTTCGTCATCGGCGGAAATGACCCAGCGGTGTTCCGTGTCGACCGTCCCGTACGCATAGAACCCTGCAGCTTCCAGCGCTGCCTGCACGGGCGCCAGGGCTTCGCGGGCGCGGGCCAGTGAGTCACGCGAGTCATTCCGGAAGTCCAGGACAAGGCCCCGTTCATTGTCAGCCATGTGGCTGCTCCTCTACGCGCAAAATGTGCGCACAATGCCTGCCAGAGCGTCGGCTGTCGCAAGCGCGGACGCGAGGTCGACCCACTCTTCATCGGCATGGGCGCCAGCACCATCCGGGCCCACAATGACGGTCGGAATGCCGGCGGCTGAGAGCAGCGCGGAGTCCATCCAGCCAAAGGCGCCCGAAACCGGCGGCGCATCGCCGCGAACTCGTACCAGTTCACGATGTGCCAACTGCACGATTGGCTCGTCCGTCTCCACGCTAAAGGGCTCTCGCACCAGGAGCATTCGTTGTTCCGCGCGGAAAGCCGAGTCCTGACGCGCGGCTGCCGCGAGGATGGATGCAATCTCCGTCTCGACCTGCTCCTGCGTCTCTCCCGGAACCGTGCGCCGCTCGATGCCGAGAACGCACCGGTGTGGGTACGAGGACAACTCCTGTCCCCCTTCAATCAGGGACGCATGCACCGAGCCAGTGCTCAGCAATGGATGCTGTGGGCCGGCACGCAGGTCCTGATCGAGTGTGCCAAGCGCGGTAAGCACCGGACCCATCTTGACGATGGCATCAACGCCGACATCCGGCAGCGAGCCGTGCGCGGCAACCCCGGTTGTCTCCAGTTCGATCCACACAAACCCCTTGTGGGCGACGCACAACTCCAGACCAGTGGGTTCGGTGACAATGGCGGCGTCGGCACGATAGTGCCGGACGATGTCTTGGGTCCCGATGGAAGCGAACTCTTCATCCGCGACCGCCGTAACGAGCAGATCGCCGCGCAGGTCCCAGGATGAAGCCTCACGCGCAACGAGCATGATGACGGCCAGGCTGGCCTTCATGTCGAACGACCCACGCCCATAGAGACGGTTGCCCTCACGGCGTGGTCCCCAGGGATCGGTCATGCCACCAGCGCCGACCACGTCCATATGCGCGTTCAGCATCAGGGATTGGCCGCCGCCGCTCCCGGGCAGGATACCCACCACGTTCGCCCGATTTGACCCCAGGTCATGCACGGTGACGTTCAAACCCGCCTCTCCGAGCCACCCCGCGACGAATGCGGCGATGTTCCCTTCGCCTGTTCCACCGGGAACGAGGTCCGGATTGGTGGAATCAATAGCGACAAGTTGTGCCGTCAGTGCCGCAACATCGTCCAGTGCAACCGTCATCTGCGATCTACCTCAGAGTGCAACGTAGTGATCGCCGCGCAGAACGTTCCGCGCGGCGATGGCAATGCGTAGCCCATAGCGGTCTACGCTCGGAATGAAATCCGCGCCAGTTGCCGTGACCGCGAATGAGTCGGCATTGCCTGGCGCCACCGCCTCACCGTCAATGCAAGACGTCTCGCCCGAAAAGAGCGCCAGGAGATCACGCAGCGGAAAGCGAGCAAGCGCCGAGAGCTCGACGGGGTGTGGCCGGTAGTCCGCAAGCGGGCGATCATCCAGGAGCAGAAAAACATCCTGCAACTCGTGGTCGCAGAGGGGAGGCAATTCCGTGATGGAAATGCGGGTTCCCAGTGGCCGGAGCTGCAGGCCCATGGCGGATAGGCCAATTTCTTCCTCGATTTCGCGCGTCGCCTCCGTGAGTGTTTCTCCCGCCCGGAAATGGCCGCCGACCGTCGTATCGAAGTGATCGGGCCACGAATCCTTGGCGGCGGATCGGCGCTGGAAGATCAGGAAGGGCTCGCCGGATTCGTCACGGCCAGCAACCCAGATGTGGAGCGCCCGGTGCCAATCGCCGTCCCGGTGGACCGCTGCGCGCGGCTTGACGATGCCGGTGGGGGCGCCGTCGGCGCGCAGGACATCAAACGGTTCGTCCGGATCTTGCGCCAGAGCTGCCGTATCAGTCACTCCAGGTCCTTTATTCCATCACGGGCGCCAGTCAAGTGCGATCTTGTACCATGCCGGGTGGTCGCCCCTTGCCACAACCTGGGAGAATGCTGTGTCACGGCGCCCGATGCACTCGGAGTTCGGCTTCACGACGGGTCTCTACGTGCCACCGGCCAGACCGCGATCTGCCTGGCGAACGCTCCTCTTCGCGGCGCTGCTTGCGCTGATCCCAGCCGTAGGCCCCGGCATCAGCACAGTTTACGTGGACCGGCGTGACGATCCTGAGCGCTTCAACTTCGTTGAGGCGCTGGCGACAGCCGTGATCCAGTTGGTGGCTGTCGCGGTTGTGGCGATCGTCTTGTGGCTCATTGTCGTCGTCATGCTGGGTGTGCGTATCCAGCTCTCCCGTGGGTGAGGCAAGGACCACCTGATTACCTACTCAGCCGGCGTCTCCCAGAAGAGGCCCATGCGGGCGTTCGTTCCCCCGTCCACGAAGAGGGTCTGCCCAGTGATAAAGGCCGCGCCGTCGCCGGCCAGGAAGGCGACCGCGGGAGCAATGTCCTGCGGCAGGCCGACCCGGCCAATTGGCAACAGCGTGTGGCCGAAATCCGTGGTGTACCCAGGCATGTTGAAGTAACGCGGCACCTCGATGACACCGGGGCCGATGGCGTTGACGCGCACGCCGCGCGGCGCCAGCTCGATGGCCAGGGACCGGGTGAAGCCAATCACCGCACCTTTGGTGCCGGCATAGGCGGCGTGGTTCGGGAACCCGCCGCCGCCGTGGATTGACGTAATGTTGACAATCGAGCCGTGCCCTGAAGCCTCAAGGTAGGGCAGGGCAGTCTGCGCGCAGAAGAAATAGCCCTTCATGTTCAGGTCGAACATTTCGTCGTAAAGGTCTTCGGTCGTGTTCTCGAAGGGCTGGGCGCGGGTCACCCCTGCGTTGTTGACGAGGATGTCCAGGCCGCCGAACGCCTCGGCTGCCTCATTCACGACGCGTTCGCAGTCCGCGACGTAGCGCAGGTCTCCTTGTAGAGCAATGGCTTCCCCGCCTGCCGCCGTGATCTCGGCCATTGCCGCGTGGGCGCCCTCTGCGCTGGCAGCGTAGTGCAACGCAACGCGCGCCCCTTCGCGAGCCAGTTCGCGGGCGATGCCTTCGCCGATCCCAATTCCGGACCCGGTGACGAGCGCCGACCGCCCTTCGAGATTCCCCATCCTGAATCTACCCTTTCGCGAGATTCCGAGAAGACTAGCCGTCGATGATGCCCTGCACGTAGGGAGCCATCGTCGTGACCATGTGTTCGCGCTCTTCGTCGCTCAGTGCCCCGGCAACCGCGCGGTAGAGCACGATCCCGAGCAGCGCTGAGCCAACTAGCTCGGCGCGCTCCCGGGCATTTGGCCCGGACAGTCGGGCAGCGAGCGGTTCGACAAAGCCCTGGACAATTGCGAGGCGAAGTTTCTCACGCGCGACATCACTGCTGTACGACTGGAGGAGCGCCCGGAGGGGGTCGTGCCCGTCGGCGCTCTTCTTCTTGCAGATGGTCCGCAGCATCGTCTCGCCCAGGGTGCCCAGGTCGTCCCCGGCGATATGGCGCAAGTCGAACTTGCCGCCAATGACCTCCGAAAAGAGGCCTTCCTTGGAACCGAAGTAGCGGTTGATGAGGGCAGGATCTACCCCTGCGCGCGCAGCGATTTCGCGGACGCCAACCTGGTCGTACCCCTCTGAGGAGAAGCAGTGCCTGGCCGCGTCAAGGATGGCCTGGCGAGTTGCCGGAGCCGAGCGCTTGCGCGGGCAGTGTGGCGGGATACATGCATCAAACATCACACGAAATCTTTCCGAATACGTTTCTCACAGCAGGAGTCAACACGCGTTGACAATGCGATGAGCTGCCTGTATCGTACGACAAGTCAACACCTGTTGACATCCACCGCAGGAGGCAATCAATGAAGTTCAGTATCACCGTACCCCGGTTTGTTTACGCTGGCGGCGACGCCGCGATTGGCCAGGAGTTCGCGGCCCTGGCGCGCGATGCAGATCAGGGTGGAATCGATACGCTCTGGGTCATGGATCACTTCTTCCAGATTCCCATGGCCGGCGAGGTCACGGAACCGATGCTGGAGGGATACTCCGCGCTGGCCTTCGTGGCCGGACACACCGAGCGCATCAAGCTTGGCACAATGGTGACCGGCGTGACGTATCGCCATCCTGGCATCCTGGTGAAGACCGTGACCACGCTGGACGCCCTCTCCGGAGGCCGCGCCTGGCTCGGCATTGGCGCAGGCTGGTATGAGCGGGAACACGAGGCCCTGGGTGTGACGTTCCCTCCGACAGGCGAGCGGTTCGAGCGCCTGGAGGAAACGTTGCAGATCGCCAATCAGATGTGGTCCGACAATGATGGCCCCTTCAACGGTAAGCACTACCAACTGGCGGAGACGCTCTGCCGGCCGCAGCCCGTGGGTCACGCCCGGCCTCCAATCCTGATTGGCGGGGGCGGCGAACAGAAGACCTTGAAGCTGGTCGCACGCTACGCCGACGCGTGCAACCTCTTTGCGGCGCCCGGTGAAGAGGGGCTCGCCACGCTCCGCCACAAGCTGGACGTGCTCCGGCAGCATTGCGAGCGTGAAGGGCGAGATTTCAACAGCATCGAGAAGACGGTGATTGGACCGTTCCCGGGAACGCTCGACCACCCCATGGCCCTCTCTCCGGCAGATTTCACCCAGTTCGTAGAGACCCTGGAGCCTCTGGGCATCGACACCTACGTATCCGCAGCAGTCGATCGGAATAACTTGCACGCGCTGGTGGAAGCCGCGGAGCCGCTCCGCATGGCCAGCGCAATGGCGTAGTTTGCTGGGGACGATCCAGCAGGAGGCACTTACGTTCATGGCTGAACCCCCACGTTTCTCGCGTGAGTCACTGACGCCGCCGCGTGCAGTGCTGCCCGAGTCCTACCCGCGCGCATGGCGTCCGGAGGTGGCGACCGCGACTCGTGAGCCGCTCGCCTCACGAGTCGTCTCACGTCTGCGGGAGGGGCCGACGAGGCAGGTGGACGAGGCTGCCTCCTGGCGCGCCGCCGAGGTGGCGCTGGCGGAAATCTCGGCCGCGCGCCAGGGCGCCGCGATCGACCGCAAGCGCCTGGAGCAGGCGGTTAGCGTGGTGCGGGAGAGCCTGCTGGAGGCGGCGGACGCGGCCGACAAGGCCTCGAGCCGGGCACGCGCCATGGCGGAGGCGCTTGACCTGGCAGCACAATCGCTCACTGGTGACAGGGCTCCGGCACCGACGGACTCATTGCGATCTGCGCGCTTGAGCGAGCGGGAGCGCGAGGTCCTGACGAAGGTTGCGGCCGGAAAGACGAACCGCGCTATCGCCGAAGAGTTGTTCCTGTCACCGAACACGGTCAAGACACACGTGTCCGCGCTTTTACGCAAGCTGGATGTTCACACGCGCGCGCAACTGGCGGCGTTGGCAACTCAGTCCAGCTTCTCGTAACCTCCAACTGTCTCCCAAACCGGCCCGTTCGTCCTACGACGAGCGGGCCGGTTTTGTTGGGCGCGGCGCGGCCGGAGGGCTGGGTGAAACTCACCCATCGTGAATCACCTGAATGGGCGATGGCAGGGGATTGGGTGGCTGGCAAACTAACAGGCATACGGCGAGCGTCGCCGAAGTGGTCTGAAACAGGAAAGGAAAACCCAAATGGCCGCAACTTTCTCACCTCTCGCTCCAGTCGTTACCAGCAAGATCACCAGCAACAAGAAGCGCCGCACGGAGCGCCGCCGCGACAAGCGCGAAGATCGCCGCGACGACCGGCGCCGGCGCCGCAAGTAGATCCCATTCAAGGGCGCGACCTGGTAACGACAGCGCCCGCCTCGCCACACTGGCGGGGCGGGCGTTCTTCATGAGCAAGGGCACCGTACATTGATCGCTGGCTCGCTTGGCAATCTCCTCCATATCCTCTGGCCTCGCACATCGGATGATCCCGATGAGGCCGGGGTTGCGCCAGTTGCCTCGCAGCGGGAGATATGGGGCGCCTTCTGGCCGGACTTGCAGCCGCTGCGCGGCTGGCTGGTTCCGATGCTGGTGGCCATCATCCTGGCTCCTATCCTGGAGTCCGCCACCATCGCGCTCTACGGCCTGCTCATTGACGATGTGCTGGAGCCTCGCAACATCTCCGCCTTTCCCGCTATCGCCGCGGCGTATCTCGGCTTGACCCTCCTCAGCGGGCTGGTCAGCTTCGGTGACGGCGTAGTTTCCGCCCATACCAGCGAGCAGTTCCTCGCGTCTGTACGTGGCCGGGTGTTCGCGCACGTGCAGCAGCTTGCGCCGGACTTCTTCGCCGAGCGCCAGCGCGGCGATCTGGTGAACCGGGTCGTCTCCGACATCGAGGATGTTGAGGAGGTGATGATCTCCGGCGTTGCCGAGTTCGCCAGTTACGTGCTGCGCATCGTGATCTTCGCTGCCGCGCTCTTCCTGCTCGACTGGCGGCTGGCCCTGCTCTCCCTGACGGTGATCCCGCTCTTCGCCCTGGCCTCCCGCTACTTCGCCGTGCGCATCCGCGCGGTCTCGCGCGAGCAGCGCCGCCAGGAGGGCGAGATCAGTACGCTGGTGGAGGAGGGGATCGCGAACATTCCGCTCGTCCGTGCCTATGGGCTGGAGACCCAGCAACGAGAGCGGTTCACCCATGCCGTGCAGCGGAACGCAATATCGCTGGTGGCGATCTCTCGCCTGAAGGCGGCGTTCTCGCCCATCCTGGAGTTCGTCGAGCTGGGCGGGGTGCTGGTGGTCATTGCCGCCGGCGCCTGGGCCCTGGCGCAGGAGCAGATTTCTCTCGGCGGGCTGCTGGTGTTCCTCACTTACCTGACGCAATTGCTTGGCCCGGTCAATGGGCTCAGCCAGCTCATTGGTGGCATGGCGGGTGCGACGGCCGGGGCAGAGCGCGTGCTGGAGCTGCTGGATGAGCCTGCCGGCGAGGCACCCGTTCGGGATGGTGAGCCGCTCCAATCTGAGCCGATCGCCATCTCGTTCGCGGATGTCTCGTTCACGTACCCCGGCGCCGAAACGCCCGCCCTACAGGATGTGTCGTTCACCATCACGCCAGGCAAGACCCTCGCACTCGTTGGCGAGAGCGGCGCGGGCAAATCCACCATCGCGCGGCTCCTGATGCGCTTTTACGATCCCGATGCAGGCGCAGTGCTCATGAATGGCCAGGACGCGGCCACCATCCCCGCAAGCTTGCTGCGCAGGCAGATGGCCCCGGTGCTGCAGGAATCCCTGCTCCTGGCGGGCTCTGTGCGGGAGAACATCGTGCTGGGCAAGCCAGACGCGACGGATGCCGAGATTCGAGCGGCGGCGGTTGCCGCCGATGCTGATCGGTTCATTGCAGCATTGCCGGACGGCTACGACACGGTCATCGGGCAGGGGGGCGCATCACTCTCCGGCGGTCAGCGGCAGCGCGTGGCCATCGCCCGCGCCCTCCTGCGTGACGCGCCAATCCTGATCCTGGATGAGCCGACGAGTGGTCTGGATACCGCGACATCCGAGCGCGTCATGGCGGAGCTCCACCTTCGGGGGAAGGCTCGGACCACCATCCTGATCTCGCATCAGTTGCTGACCACGCGCCATGCTGACGAGATTCTCGTGCTGAAGGGTGGGCGGGTCAGTGAGCGTGGCTCACACCACTCCCTGATGGCGTTGAACGGCAC
>JALYWD010000404.1 GCA_030852885.1 Chloroflexota bacterium
TCTGCGGCGGCATTCACGTAGGTGAAGCGCCAGTCGCGGTCAAGGGCATAAAAGCCATCAGTGATACGCTCCAGCACCTGGCGAAGGCGTATGTGTGTGGCCGCAAACTCTGCCTCGGCCGCCTTGCGCGCCGTAATGTCCTGGATCTGCGAGAGAAAGTAGCGCGGCGTGCCATCGGCGTAGCGCAGCAGCGATGAGCAGAGCCACACGGTGACAATCTCGCCATCCTTGCGGATGTAGCGCTTCTCCATTTCGAAGCTGGAGAGTTCGCCGGCGAGCGCGCGGGCCATGAGATCATCGTTCGCCGCCCGGTCCTCCGGGTGCGTGATCTCCAGGAGCGTCGTCCCCACGAGCTCCGCTTCGGAATAACCGAGGATGGCGCAACTGGCGCCGTTCACCCGGACGACCTCCTGGTCCGGGTGCACGATGGCCATGCCGATGGCAGCGTCTTCGAAGGCCACCCGGAAGCGGTCCTCACTCGCCGCCAAGGCGGATTCCGCCGCCTTGCGCTCGGTAATGTCCTGAGTCTGGGACACCAAGTAGCGTGGGGCGCCATCGGCGTCACGGACCAGCGCACCGCGCAAATGTCCCCACACAACGTGGCCATCGCGATGCAGGTAGCGTTTCTCCAGCTCGTAGGCGCTCACCTCTCCGGCCAGGGCCCGGGCAATGGCCTCGCGGTTCGCCTGGCGGTCATCGGGGTGAGTCCACTCCCACATATCCATCGTGAGGAGTTCTTCTTCGGTATACCCCAGCATGGAGCACAGCGCGGGGTTGACCTGGACGGCGTTCAGGCCGGGATCCGTCAGCACCATGCCAATGGGGGCGTTGGCAAAGGCGACGCGAAAAAGCTCCAGGCTGGTGGCCAGGGCGGCCTGGGTGGCTTTGCGCGCGGTGATGTCCCGGGAGATGATCGATGTCGCCACGATCTCGCCCGCCTCGTCCCAGATGGGCGAAATAGTCAGGGAAACCTCGATGCGCCGGCCATCCCTGGTGCGGCGCACCGCCTCCAGACCCTGGATACTCTCGCCACGCATGAGCCGACTCACCCGCGCCTTGACCGCCTCGACATCCTCCGGAGGCACGAGCAGGGTGCGGCTCTGTCCCACGATCTCCTCGGCGGTGTAGCCGTACAGGCGCTCGGCGGCAGGATTCCAGTCGGTGATGATGCCGTCGATCGTCTCCCCCACGATGGCATCCGCCGACGCGTGCACAATGGCGGCCATGCGTTGCAAGGCGAGGTGATCATCTTGATCGGTGGATGTGAGCGATGATGGGTCAGGGTTGGGACTGCGGCCCATCAAGACCTCCAGATAGCCGAACACCGTGTGTTGCGGTGGGACTCATGAATGTACAACAGCGTGATCAGGGGAAAACCTCTTTGTACTACGCGCTTCATCGTACGCTGATGTTGCCCGGGAGCGACAGGCTGTCGCTCAACTTCGGGGCATTGGCGGCGCCAGGCAACGCCGCGATCTGGCCAGGGAAGGAGCCATGCCTGTGAATGCCCGCCCGCCTGGCCCGCGGCCATCCGGAGCCGGGCTCCGCGGCCGCCGCTGGCCGGCCCCTGTACGCGCGGCTCTTGTCTCCGCTATCGCCATCGTGATGGCCGCGCTGTTTGTGACCACCTATTCCCTGGCCCTCGGCAACCCGGTCCCTCATGGCATCCCTATCGCGGTTGTCGGAGATCAGGTCGCGCACGCGGCGACGGTGCAGGCAGTCGCCCAGGTGGCGGGAGACCCGGAGTTTCGCCCCTACGGAACGCTGGCCGCTGCCCAGGATGCCGTCGATTGGCAACAGGTCTACGCGGCACTCGATCTGACGGAGGAGCCTCCGGCGCTGTATGTTGCGAGCGCCGCCGGTGCGTCGGTGGCGCGGTCCCTCACGCGCGTTACCACGGTTGATCCGGCTGTGCGCGTTGTCGATACGCACCCCCTCGGTGTGAACGATCCGAATGGCGTCGATATCTTCTACCTGATGCTCGGGACGACGATCCTGGGGTTTGTGGCGGCCTTCCAGGTCCGGGCCAACGCCGCACCGCTCTCACTTCGCCAGTGGTCCTGCTTCGTGCTGGCGCACGCCGGTGCCGGCGCGCTGGTCCTGGCGCTTGTGGTGGGGCCAGTGCTCCAGCGGCTGGACCTGTCCCTGGGAGAGGGGTGGGCGATCCTCGCGCTCCAACTGGTCGCTGCGGCGTCCTTTGCCTCCCTGATGGCGGTGCTGGTGGGCAAGTGGGCGATCCTGCCGACCTGGTTGTTCTTCGTCGTTCTCGGCAACAGCTCCAGCGGTGGCGCCATTGCCCCGCCGCTGCTGCCCCCGGGGCTTGCGTTCGCCTCGCAGTGGCTGCCGTCGGGCGCCACCGTGACCGCGCTGCGCAACGCGGTCTATTTCCCCGACAACCAGCACCTGCACCCGGTCGCCGTCCTCGCGGCGTGGGCCATCGGCCTGTTCGCCGCCATGGTCGTCGTTTCGCGGCGGCGGCGTATCAGCCCCGGTGCGCCATGACGCCGCATGCGCTCATCGTCGCGGGGGGCAGGCCGTAGCGCTCAGCTACGCGACCGGGACGCTGGACGCGCTGGCACAGCACCTGGCGCTGGCCTGCAAAACGACCGTAGACCACCGTCATGAGTGACGGACCGGCTCTGACAATGGGTCACCGGGTGCCGCGGGCCACAGGATGCTGGTCCTGCCTGTTCAGGAGGAGGTGGCGCCGGAGCGTCCGTGCGGCTCGGTTCCGGATTCGGGCGCCTGTCCCACGCGCCAGCGGTACATGCTTGCAGCAAAGTGGAGATCGCCGGTGTTGTAGACCGTCAGGCTGGAGGCGTCGCCTGCTGCCCCGCCGAACTGATAGTCGGGACCGGGCAGCCCCTCGGTTACCGGTTCAATCTGATCCCGGAAGGCGCGCACGCGCGGATCGTTGAGGAAGGCCGCCAACACTTGCTGCACATCGAGGCGGCTAATCTCGAGCTGGACGGCGTAGGTGCCGCTGCCAATAAAGGCTTCGACCGCATCAATGCCGGCCTCCTCCGCGGCAGCGCGAGGAAAGGCCGCTTGTAGACGGCGCAGGGCGGGCTCCGCGCCGGGCTTGACCCGGCCTACGAGCAGCAGGCGCACCGGGCGGGGGGTGAGCGCAGCGTCTGGGCGTGACGACTGGTTGGACACGGACGTGGAGTTCTCCATCGCTCGATTCTCCTTTGCAAGCAGCACCAATTTCGGCGCGACTCGTTACTGAACGAGCACAACCAACTCTTTGGCTCATGCGTATCATCGCTGTTCCCGGCTCGCGACGCGCCCGTACCGGGTACGGGAAAGAGCTTGGCAAGGCAAACGGCACATACGGGTTGGGTTACCCGGCGGCCTTGATGCAGGCACCCATGGTGAACGCCTGAATGCGCTGGTTGTTGGTGTCGGCAACGTACATCACGGCGCCATCGGCCGAGAGCGCGACGTCGGAGGGATACCAGAACTCTCCGTCAGCGTTCCCGATGCTGCCGTCCTCCTTTCCCAACTGGCCCAGCTCAGTGCCGTCCCTGTCAAACATGGCCACGGCACTGTCAAGCTCATCGATCACGTAGACAACGCCGTTGTCTCCTACCGCGATGGCGATGGGGCGAAGGACGCGCTCCAGAGCATGACCACGTCCTCCAAACAGACCGAGGTAATGGCCCTGAGTGTCGAAGGTCTGAATGCCGTGAACGTGGTCTCCAACGTACACACGCAGGCCATCCGGGGAGAGCGCGAGCGCCTGTGGTTCACTTAGCGCCCCCACACCACCACCCTGCTTCCCCCAACTGCGCAGGAAGTGGCCATCGGCCGTGAAGACCTGCACGCGGGCGTTCATGCGATCGACCACATAGATGCTGCCATCCGCCGCAATGGCAATGTCGCGCGGTTCGTCAAATTGCCCCTCACCGGCGCCGTGCGATCCCCACTGGAGACGAAATGTTCCATTGGCATCAAAGACCTGGACGCGGTGATTATCCCTTTCAATGACGTAGACGCTGCCATCGGATGACACCGCCAGGCGGTACGGGAGTGCGAATTCTCCTTCACCGCTCCCACGACGTCCCCAACCCCTCAGGACCTCCCCGCCGGAAGAAACGTGCTGAATGCGATGATTTTCCGTGTCTGCGATGTACACGCTGCCGTCCGGTGCGGTTGCGACACCCCGGGGAGAGACGAACTGTCCTTCGCCGCTGCCACCGTTGCCCCACTCACCATGGAAGACCCCGTGGCGGTCGAAGTGCGTGATCCGGCTCTTGCCCGTGTTCGTCAGGTAGATATCGCCCGCCGGTGCTGCGGCCACGCCGAACGGGTAGGTAAGCTGCCCGTTCCCGCCCCAGTGCCCAAGGTAACGACCGTCAAGATCGAGAACCTGGACGCGCGTGTTGTCGATTTCCGCGACGAAGATACGATCACCATCGGGCGCGACGGCAACGGCGACCGGGCCGTCGAACTCTGCAGGCCCAACTCCACGATGTCCGAGTGCCTCCAGAAATTCCCCGTCTGCCGTAAAGTGCTGGAGCCGATGGTTATCGCGATCCGCGAGGTAAAGCGTGCCATCTGGTGCGAAGGCAATACCCATCGGTGAACTGAGCTCGTCCTCTGCATCACCTGCGCGCCCCCACGCTCCCAGAAATCGCCCGGTCGGATCAAACTGCTGGACGCGATGATTACGGGTGTCCGTCACGTACACCGTGCCGTTCGCTCCGACAGCGACGCCGAACGGCCCGGAGAACAATCCTTCCTTCTGCCAACCAAACTCACCGTTGCCGTCGCCCTTACTTCCCCATGCCCTCAGGAATGCGCCAGAGGAATCAAAGGCCTGGATGCGGGCATTCCCGGAGTCGGTGACGTAAAGGGTCTGCCCATCAGGGGCAAGCGCCACATTCGCCGGGTAGTCGAATTCACCTGGGCCACTCCCCTGTGATCCCCATTGCCGCAGGAATGTGCCGTTGGATGTGTAAACCGCAATCCGGTGGTTCCCGGGATCGGCAACGTACAGCGTGCCATCCGATGCAACGGCGACGCCGGTCGGAAAGACGAGTTGTCCCGGGGCGTCGGGCACACGGCCCCAGGCATGCAAAAAGGTGGGAGTGGGCGGGCGACAAGCGGAGGCCGGCGTCGCCTCGGTTCCCGAAATCGTGGTTGCTGCCGGTGCGACAGTTGCGGTCGGATTCTGCGCCGGCGTGGAGCGATCATCAGCGGATTCTGGCGGCGGCCCACCTCCAGCCGTGACGCGGATATAGGCAGCCATATCGCGCACCTGGCCGTCGTTGATTTCCGAGGCGCGGTACGGGCCGGGAGGTACATGCCCTGCACCATCCCGGATGAGCGGCAACAGGGTCTCTGCGGTTACCTGGGCGCCCGGGCCATCGACAGCGAGGAGGTCCGGAGCAGGGCCATCCGGCCGGTGGCATCCGACGCACCAGGTATTGAACTGCCGCTCTCCCTCCAGAAGATCATCGGCGACAGCCAGTTGGGTGGAGACTGTTGGGGGACGGTCTGCCTCGCCAACCGCCAGCGGCGCCGAGGGCGTCATCAGGAACCATCCAACCGAAACGAGAAGAAGCGAGAGAATCAGGACGATGGAACGCAAGGGCATCTGGCCTGTCCTGGGTTCTTTGATCTGCCTGTTCACCGGTTGTTCTTCGACTTTCGTGTTCAGTTCCGGGCAGCAGATTCGTTAACCCGACCAGGGGTGCAGGGTGCGCACAGCCCTGGGCGGTAACAGCTTTTGGGTAGACGTGGAAGACGCATTTCCCATCGCTTGCTCCACCTCCAGCTATCCTGTCACTGCATCGGTCATGCGACGACATCATACACCTCATCGTTGCAAGGTCAGTGAGGTAGTGCGAGTCCCGTGAGGGGCACTGCCACATCGCGATGGAGCGAACTCATTCTGCCGTCACCCAGGAAGAGGTTCCCTCATGAGCATTGGGTCGCCGAACCTGGCTGATGACGAGCCAGTAACCCGCTCTGGCTGATTGCCGATGTCCACCCATCGTGTCTCGAGCTTGTCGAGACCTCGTTTTTGGCGGCCCCGTACGGGGTCTCGGCTTCGCGCGAGACACGAGGAGGGGAATCAGGCGGGTGCGACGACCTCGACCACGCCCATCATGCCCATGTCTTCGTGATCCAGGATGTGACAGTGGTAGACATACTTGCCAGTGAAATCGAGGAAGCGCGAGCGGATGACAACCTCGCCGAAGGCCGGGAGGGGGAAGGTGTCCTCCCAGGAATGGGCCTCGTACGGCTCGCCATTGACCTCGATCACCTGGAAGTCGTTGACGTGGATGTGGAAGGGGTGCCAGTCTGGGCTGGTGTTGACCACCCGCCACTCTTCCAGCGTGCCGAGCAACACCGTTTGATCGACCCGGTCATGGTCAAACTGCTTGCCATCGATGAAGAGGCGGAACGGATCGAGCGTTTCGGAGAACACCACCTGCCGCTTCCGGTCTATCCTGGCCTCGCGCAGGTCCTCGAAGGGGAAGAGTTCGTCCGGGAGTGGCGCGGGCTCCTGCTCCGGGCCATCGCTCACCAGGGTCGCGATGGGGTATTCGTCCTGGGCCTGGAAATCGGTGTCCTGTCCCCAGGCCAGCGAGCGCAGGGCGTATGCTCCGGCGGGTCCGCCCTGGATCAGGACCTCGATACGCTCGCCCGGCGCCATCACGATGTGCTCGCGGCTGCGCAAGGCGCGGAGGGGATTGCCGTCTGAGGCGATCTGGTGCAGAAGGTGACTCTCCAGGGCAAGATCCATGAAGGTGAAAACACTGGCGTTGACGATCCGCCAGCGCTGGGTCTCACCCGGCGCGATGGCGATGGTGGGCTGGTCCTGGCCGTTGACGAAGACCTTGGGGTTGAGCATATCGGCGAACAGGAGGAGCGTGCCGTCGTCCGCGAACTCCGACGTGCCCAGCACGAGGATGCGCTCAGGCACTCCGGCAATGCCCGGAACCTCATCGAGCGCGCCCTCGACGACCAGCGCCCCGGCCATGCCGCCGCCGACCTGGGTTGCGGTGTTGCCGTGCACGTGCGGGTGATACCAATAGAAGCCGGGAATGTAGAGCCCGGATGTGCCACTCGTGGGGATGGCGAATGCGAAGTCAACTGTTTCGCCCGGGGCGATCTCCAGGAGCACGTTGTCACTGTTGCCCGAGGGAGAGACGTGCAACCCGTGCGTGTGGAGGTTGGTCACGGCATCCAGCCGGTTCGTCAGCGTGGGAGCCAGGGTCTCGCCCGCGCGGAGCCGCAACGTGGGGCCAGGAATCATCCCGTTGTAGCTGTACGTCGTGACGGGCCGGCCACCCAGGGTTGCTGGCCCGTACTGCGCTTCCAGGGCAAGCTCCAGCCGTCCATCCGTACTGCGCAGGACCGGCGGCTCGGTGAGGGGAGCGCCGGTTACGCCGGTGACCGGGGGCGCCTGCTGCGGGGCGGAGCGGGTGCTGCGGGCACCGATTCCCAGCGCCGCCAGGCCGGCGGCCGCCATCGTCCCGCCGAGCAGGTGACGGCGGGAGAACCGCGAGGCGCGGCTCGTGATGGATCGCATGCTGACGGCAGGGTTCCAGACCATGGTCCGACCTCTCAATTGCGACCGTGGGGAGCCACCCAGGACACGGGACTATTGCGCCTGAGTGTGAGCGACATAATACCGCGTGGTGGAATTCACTGTCCGTCCTGATTTCGGTGGTGATCAGGCGAAGCCGGGCAGCTCAAGCACGAGGCCTCGCGCACGATACGTCACGCATCCATGGTGCAGCGTCTTGCAGAGCAGGAGGCGGTCAATGGAGCTTTCGGCCCTTGCCACACATGGGCGACATCTCGAAGCTGGTCGCCGATCGCGGCGGGCGGTCGTTGGCCACCCCGGTTTCGGTGGCCTGGCGGCCGTTTCGATGACCACTGCCGCCGCGGCGTGGTGGGCGCGCTGTTATGGTAGGACGTTTCCCCGGAGGCGATGAGCCCTGTTGCTCCCGCGACTGGCATTCCGCCGCTGGAAGGGGTCACCGGCGGTCCGCCACTGTTCGCCTATCCGCTGGAGGCAAGCGCCCCGGTGGAATACGCCTCAGGGGCAGTGCGGTGGGCGACGGGCGAGCACCACCCGACCTTAAAGGTCGGCTCCAGGGCTTCACTACGGCTGGCTGCTGGCGGCGTGCACGAGCTGCACTGGCGCCTGAACGCCCACGAGTTGAATGTCTGCCTGGCGGGTGGGGGTGGATCGGCGTCTTCGCGCCCGGTGGGACGAGCGAGACGATTGGCGTCGTGCCCGGCGGCATCACGTTCATCCCGGATGGCTACACGCACGACATCCAGAACACCGGCGCAGACGAGCCGCACCTGGTGATTGCCTTCACGAGTGAGTATCCGGAAACGACAGATTTCTCGCAGGCGCTACCTGTTATCCCACCGCCCCTGCTGGCCCAGGTCTTCGGCGTGGCAGCGGATGAATTGCCATTCCTGGCCACGCGCGGAGACCGCGTCCTGGTTTCCCAGCCGGCTACCGGGGAGGAGTGTGCGTCTGGTACGCCCGTCGCGCAGGCGCTCACTCGATGGAGAACGCGTTTCCTTCGGTCTACTGCAACACGGTCGGCCAGCAGAAGGACTTCTCCTTCTTCGGCGGCCGTAAGATCATCAACGCATACGGCATCGTCACGGCCGAGGCCAGGCTGCACGAAGAGGACTTCATTGTGGGAGAAGCGAACATCGCGGAGGCGCTGCGCATGCGTTGCCACTGGCTCCTCTTCCGCGCGCGCAACCCGGCCGTGTACGCCCCGTTGACCGCAACCAAGAGGTAGCGCCTGCCGGTCGCAGGGCGGGTGAGGTGAGCGAGAATCAGCCGGGATTGAGCCGGTTGGCGCTCGTGATGGAGGATGCAATGCTCTGGGCACTGATTGTGCTGCTCGTCGTGCTCTGGGTGGGCGGGTTCTTTGTCATCAAGGTCGGTGGCGCCCTCATTCACCTGCTCCTGGTCATCGCGATCATCGTGCTGATTTACCAGCTCGTTACTGGCGGGATCCGCCTGTAGCGTCGTGCCGCAATGGGGTCGTTCCGAGCTTGTCGAGCGACCTCGTTGTGCTCGCGCTGGAGCCGAGATCCCTGGCCTCGTTCCCTGGCCCTGGAACTGCCTTGCGTTACGCCAGGTAGCGCGTGATCACGCGCGCTTCCTCCCGCAAGGCCGCAGCGCGCTCGTGCTTGTCCAGGCGATCAAACTTGGCTGCGGCGTGCTCGCGCTCCTGTAGCTCGGCAGCCAGGACCTCGCGCACCTGCGGCCAGGTAAGCCGCAGTCGTTCGACTTCCGCCGATCGATGTGCAAACTCATGGTGGACCGACGCCGTCTGGTCCTGAGGAACAGCGGGCGCTTCCGCATGGTCGAGCGCCGCCACGAGAGAGCGGATGACTCGTGCTTCGAGCAGGTTGCGGGCCTTCATGGCCGCGCGTAGTTCGGCGCGGAGACGGGCCTTCATCTCGGTTCCCGCATCGTCCAGCATGTTCACGTCCTTGCGTTGCTGT
>JALYWD010000409.1 GCA_030852885.1 Chloroflexota bacterium
CGGGAGAGGAGCACCACCATGCGCCAGAAGATCACGCCGTTTCTCTGGTTCAACGACCATGCGGAAGAGGCTGCCAACTTCTACGTGTCCGTCTTTCCGAACTCAAAGCTCACCGATGTCGCGCGGATGGGGGAGGGTGGCCCGGCCCTGACCGTGGCTTTCACGCTCGATGGTGAGGATTTCGTGGGACTGAACGGCGGCCCCGTCCACACCTTCACGGAGGCCGTCTCCTTCGTCATCGATTGCGAGACGCAGGAGGAGGTGGACCGCTACTGGGAGACCCTGACGGCGGACGGCGGCCAGCCGGGGGATTGCGGCTGGCTGAAGGACCGCTTCGGCCTCTCCTGGCAGGTCGTTCCCCGCCGCCTGCCCGAGTTGCTGACCGACCCCGACCCGGCGCGGGCGCAGCGCGCCATGCAGGCCATGATGCAGATGCACAAGATCGACATCGCGGCGCTGGAGGCGGCAGCGAACGGGTAGAGAGTGCGCAGGCTGGGCATTGCTTGACAGGGGCCCGCGCCCGCCGGTGACGCCCGGCTATGCCTACACCGGCGTCTCGCCCCGCAGCACCGTCACCAGCGTCTGGGTGTCGATGTTGCCGCCGCTCAGGATGCAGACCACCTTGCCATCACCTGCCTGGCCGGTTAGCGCGGCGGCGACGGCCGTCGCTGCCGCGCCCTCCGGGATCACCCGGTTGCGCTCCATCACCAGGCGGGCGGCGGCGGCGGTCTGCTCCCGGCTGACCACGATCGAGCCGTCCACCAGGTCCTTTGCCAGGTCCAGCATATCGGGGTTGACGAAGGCGTCGCTGATGCCATCGGCGAAGCTCGGCGTAAACGCCACCTCGACCGGATGGCCGGCGGCCAGGGAAGGTGCGAACGGCGCGCCGGTGTCCATTTCGCTCGCGTAGATCTTCACCTGAGGGCGCAGCACGCGCAGGGCCGAGGCGATGCCGCAGATCAGCCCGCCGCCGCCAAAGGGCACGATCACCGCGTCGACGTCCGGGAGGTCCTCCAGCAGCTCCAGCCCGATCACCCCGTGCCCCGCCATGACGTCGGGATCGCTGTACGGGTGGATGAAGCGCCCCGGCGCACCCGGGTGCTGCCGTGTCAGGTAGATCTGGCTCAGGTCGTACGCGGGGAGCTTCACCGGCGTGCCGCCGTAGCGGCACACGTTCTCGACCTTGATCTGGGGCACGTGCTCCGGCATGTAGACCGTTGCCGGAACGCCCAGCGCCCGCGCGGACCAGGCCACTGCCTGCGCCATATTGCCGGAGCTGGCGGTCCAGACCCCCTCGGGCAACCCGGCGCGCCCGATCTTCGCCATGGCGTTAAAGGCGCCCCGCAGCTTGAACGAGCGGACCGGCTGCAGGTTCTCCAGCTTGAGGAAAACCTCACGCCCCACATCGGCATCGGCATCCAGCGGCACGAGCGGCGTGCGCAGGGCCACGCCCCGCAGCCGCTCCCGCGCCGCCTCGATCTCCGCCAGCGGAATCGGGTCCCAGTGCAGTGTGGGAACAATGCTTGCCGCCATGACGTCCTTTCCGGGTGTGGTGACGCGCGCGATGACGACGCGGCGCCTCCAGCGCGCGGCTGCCTGTTGCCTGCCCTGGACTTTCGCTGAGAGACATTGCCACAAGAGTGCCATTGCTGGAGGAGGATTGTGTCCGCAGACTTGTTAACGAATTGCTATGCTCTTCGCCGCGCGTCGGGAGGATCATCGTTGACACATTTCAGCCAATCCAATCCGCTGTGCGTGTGGTTGGATCGCGGCCTGCTCGATCGGGACCTCGTGGGCGGCAAGGGCGCAAGCCTGAGTGAGCTGGCCGCGCTGGGCGCTCCGGTGCCGCCCGCGTTCGCCATCACCGCGCCCGCGTGCGCGGCGTTCATGGCCAGCCTGGGGGTTGCTGATCTCGCCACGGTCACCCCGGCCATGCTTCCCGCGCTGCGAGAGCAGATCATGGCCGCCCCGCTCCCAGCCGACCTGGCCGCTGCCCTGGCCGATGGCTTCGCGGCACTCCAGGCGCGCGCGGGGGATGATGTGGCGCTGGCGGTGCGCTCCTCCGCGACCACGGAGGATGGCTCAGAGCACTCCTTTGCCGGCCAGCACGACACCATCCTGGGCGTGCGCACCATACCGGAGTTGGAAGACGCCGTGCGTCAGTGCTGGGTCTCGCTCTGGTCTGAACGGGCAGTGTCGTACCGCCAGGCCAACCTGCCGGACGCTGCGCCCTGCATGGCCGTGGTGGTGCAGCAGATGATCCACAGCGATGTCTCGTTTATCGCCTTCACCGAGGACCCGGTCGGCGAGCGGCCGGATCATGTGGTCATCTCCGCGTCCTGGGGGCTGGGCGAGGCGTTGGTCTCCGGCATGGTCACCCCCGACCACGTCGTCGTTGCGCCAGACGGCCAGGTTGCGGAGTATGTCGTTGGCGACAAGCAGGTAATGATCATTCCTGATGCCAGCGGATCTGGCACCCGGGAAGCGCCAGTGCCGCGCATGATGCGCGCCCTGCCCGCGCTCTCCACGGAGCAGGCGGCAGAGATTGCCGCCCTGGTGCGCCGTCTGGCCGCGCGCCTCGGCTACGCCGCTGATCTGGAGGGCGCGCTTGCCGCTGGCAAGATCGTTCTCTTCCAGGCGCGCCCGATCACCACACTGGAAGACTACGCCCTGACAGGCGACTAGCCTCAGTCATTCGCTTCTCTCAACCGCTGTCGTCACACCACGAGGAATCAACAGATGCAGACAGTGTCTCAAACCATGACCGAAAACACCACGTTTCCCGTGTCCTGGGACATTCCCTTCGACGATGGCGAACCATTCATGCATGACCCCATGCACATGCCGTTCGCCATTTCGCCGCTGACCGCATCGATGATGGCCGAGGCGTCCGGCACGGGGATGACGGTCGCCGCGGCGGAAGCCGGCATACCCATTGCCGCCTACGAAGCGCGAGAGCGCAACTACTTCCACTTCACCCGCTTCGTTCCGGTTATCCCAACCTCCGAAGAGGACGCCCGCCAGATGGGTGAGGCGGCGGAAGCGTCCGGCAAGCGGGAAGTGGCGCGCCAGATGGAGCGCTGGCACGGCGAGCATCTGCCGCGCCTCCAGGAGTTGAATGCGCGGCTGGCTGAGCTTCTGGGGCCGGGCGCGAGCGACATTGAGATCCTGGCTGCCCTGGAAGAGGCGAAGGCAATTGCAACCGAGGCGTGGACTATCCACTTCCGGCTGGCGATCCCGATGTTGCTTTCCATGCAACTCTTCGATGAGTTCTACGCCGATCTCTTCGGCGGTACTGAGGCCGATGGGCACGCCTTGCTGGTGGGCGCGGTCTCAGCAAGCGTCAAGGCGGGATTCGGCATCTCCGATCTGGCGATCCTGGCCCGGGAGGGGGGACTTGAGCCCACGTTCCTGGCCACGCCAGCCGACGCGCTCGTGCCCGCGCTGGAGGGCACTGAGGCAGGGCGCACCTTCCTGATGGCACTGCGGGATTACCTGACAGAGTACGGCTTGCGCCAGGATCTCTTTGACCTGGCGACCCCGACCTGGCAGGAGGATCCCTCGTTCGCGCTGGCTGCCGTGCGCGCCTATCTCCTCTCCCGGCGAGATGCTCGTGCGGAGCACGCGGCGATGGCGACCTCCGCCGAGACGGCGCTGGCCGCGGCTCGGGAGCAGTTGGCCGTGTATCCCGAGGCGGTGCGCGACCAGTTCGAGGCGATGCTGCAGTTTGCGCGGCAGGGCGCCTTCCTGCAGGAAGAGCACAACTTCTACATCGACCAGCGCAACACGGCCCTGATCCGCCTGCTCGCCCTGCGTGCCGGGGCGCTGCTGGTGCAGCGGGGCTGGCTCCAGGCGCCAGAGGACATCTTCCTGCTGAAGGTGGACGAGTTGCGCGAATTCCTGGACACTCCGTCAGTCCGCTCGGGTGCGGATATTCAGGACCTGGTGACACGCCGTCGCCAGGAACTGGCCCAGGCCGCGGAGATGACGCCGCCGCCGTTCATCGGGCGTCCGCCAGCGGGACCGCCCCCAGCCACGAACCCGATGGAGCGCGGCATGCTGCGCTTCTTCGGCGGACCACCGCAGATCTCCGAGACGCCCGGCCAACTCAAGGGCACCCCAGGCTCACGCGGCAGCATCACTGGCATCGCCCGCGTGGCGCGCACGCTGGAGGAAGCGCAGGCCCTGCAGCCGGGCGAAATCCTGGTGGCCATCACCACCATGCCGCCCTGGACGCCACTCTTCGGCATCGCCAGCGCGGTGGTAACGGAAACAGGCGGGCCGCTCAGCCACTGCGCCATCGTGGCGCGGGAGTACGGCATTCCCGCGGTAGTGGGCGCTGCCGGTGCGACGCAAGCTATCCAGACTGGGCAGGAGATCACCGTGGATGGGAGCGGCGGCCTGGTGACCTACCCGGCGTGAGAAGCGAGGCCGCTGCCCCCACGACCAACGCCACCACGGCTCCGGCGCGCCAAGCGCCGGAGCGGTGGCTGCTGCCCGCCATCGCCATTGGCACGACGCTCGCGCCGCTGAACTCGACCATGATCGCCGTGGCGCTCCCGGACATCCAGCAGGCTCTGGGTGTTTCGGTGACGGCCACGGCGGCGTTGGTGACGCTCTACCTGGTGGCGATGGCCGTTGGGCAGCCGATGGGCGGCCGCCTGGGGGATCTCTACGGCCGGCGGCGCGTCTACCTGAGCGGGCTGGTCTGGTTTGCCATCGCGTCGGCGGGGTGCGCCTTCGCGCCCAGCCTGGCCATCCTCATCCTCTTTCGCACCATGCAGGCCCTGGCCGGCGCGCTGACCTTCCCCAACGGCGCGGCCATGATCCGCGAGGCCGTGCCGGAGGAGCGGCGGGGCAGCGCGTTTGGCGTGATTGGCATGGCCGCTGGCTTGGCCGCTGCCTCCGGCCCACCGTTGGGCGGCGTGTTGGTCAGCACCTTCGGTTGGCCCTCCATCTTCTGGATGAACGTGCCCGTGGTGGCCGCCGCGCTCCTGCTGGGCTGGCAGAGCCTGCCTCGCTCGTCACCATCGCGCCGGGAGCGCCCGCCGTTCGATATCGCCGGATCCGTGCTCTTTGCCGCCGCGCTCGGGGCCGTGATCCTCATCCCCACGTTGACGCGGGCCGGACAGCCGGTGCTGGCTGCCGTGACCGGATTGGCCGGGCTGCTGCTGGGCGTTGCCTTCGTGCGCTGGGAACTGCGCGCGCCGTCCCCGGTGGTGGATGTGCGCCTCTTCGCGCGTCCGCACTTCGCTGCCGCCTGCGCCTCCATCGGCCTCAGCAACCTGGTCATGTACACTGTCCTGCTGGCCCTGCCGCTCTACCTGGCCGATGTGCGCGGGTACGGCGTGGAAACCGCTGGCCTGGTGCTGGCCGCGCTCTCCGCCTTTGCCGCGCTCTGGGGACCAATCGGGGGCCGCTGGACGGACAAACGCGGACGCCGGCTCCCGGCGGTGGTAGGCGCGGCAATCCTGCTGTTTGGTGTTGCGGGCCTAACCCTGGCCGTGCGGCAGCCGGACCTGACGCCGCTTGTGATCGCGTTGGCGGCCATGGGGCTCGGCCTCGGCGTCGCGGGTGCGCCCGTGCAGACCGCCGCCGTGGAGTCGGTTCCGCACGCCCAGACCGGCACCGCCGCGGGCATCTTTTCCACCTCCCGCTACCTGGGCAGTGTCACCGGCTCCACCGTGCTGGCGCTCCTCTTCGTGCAGCACCCGCAGCCCGGCATGGCCGGGCCGTTC
This sequence comes from Chloroflexota bacterium, assembly GCA_030852885.1. GTDB lineage: Bacteria > Chloroflexota > Chloroflexia > Thermomicrobiales > UBA6265 > JACCXM01. Next base: position 5,739 of record JALYWD010000409.1, read on the forward strand.
GTGGCGCTCTTCGCGGGCCTGAGCCTGGTGGCGCTGCTCGGCGTCTGGGCGAACGCGCGGGTGGCCGACCGAGGGGAATAGACAGAACGGAGCTCCCGGCTTTTGTGCTTCAGCCAGCCGCCTCATCTCCCGGAGTTTCGGCCAGCACAGATAGCAGCAGGGCACAGAACCCGGCCAGTTGCAGGAGAAATCGGGCCAGGTGGGCATACTCCCACTGGTCCCGGATCCTCTGCCAGTCAGCCGGCGCGCCCGTGGCGTCCCAGACCGCAAGTTCCGCATTGGCCGGCATCACAAAGGCGATCCACACCACAAAGGCAAGTGCCAGCAAAGCCGCGCCAGCCAGCGAGAACCTGAACGCTGGTTGCCGCCCGCGCGCCAGGAAGGTCAGGATCGCCGCCGCCAGGATAGCTGCTGGCTCGATGACCGCCCCGAGCCGGCCGAACTCCTGGTAAATCCCCTGGACGAGGATGTAGTCGCTTTCCGCGAGGGCCATCTTGGGACCCAGTTCGAGGGCGTGGGCCCAGGCCATGCCCATCGAGAGCGCGGCCAGGGTGAGCGTGACGAATCGCCAGGCGCGCAAGCGCAACGGTCATGCCTCCCTACGTCAACCAGACACGTTGGTGTGGGAGATGCACAAGGTGTGCCCCTGCACCTGCGCCACAGGAACCTCAAGCCACCCCCTTGCCCCCTGGGGTGTGCGGCCTGGGCGGCGTGACCTACAGCCCACTCATGGGGTGCAGCACCAGTTCGCGCACCCAATCCAGCGGTAATGCGTGGCTCGTGTTGCCGTCGCGGCCAGTGACGGTTTCCGCACGGAACAGGCTGTTGAGCACGGCTTCCTCCGTGGCTTCCACCACGGCCTGGAAGAGCGCGTCGATCTGGCCGGGGTGGTTGCCGCGGTCGTCATCGACAAGGATTTCCCGCTGGAGCAACGGGCTCGCTGGTTCATGTGGCACGCGCAGGCCCGGCGCGGTCGAGAAGGCGATCACGACTTCCCCGCTGCCATGCCCCCCGGTCGATCCAGTGCGCGCCAGGCCCAGCGCTACGCGTCGCGCCAGCCGCCCCAGCCCGCGATCCAGCAACGGGGCATCGGTGGCCACGATGGTGACGATGGAGCCTTTCTCCGGCTGCGCGGGCCTCTCGCGCTGCAGGGCCCGGCCCACCTGCACGCCATCGATCACGAGCTGGCCAGCCGCCCCGAAGTTCGCCAGCACGAGCACGCCCACCGTCCAACCGCCAAGCAGCTCCGGAGTCCGGCGGGAGGCGGAGCCAATCCCCGCCTTGAAGCCGTACGACCGCATCCCCGTCCCGGCGCCAACCGCGCCCTCAGCGACGGGGCCAGTGGTGGCCCCGTCAATGGCGGCCAGGACATCCTGCTCCCGGATGTGCCGCCCCTGGATGTCGTTGAGCCAGCCATCGTTGCACTCGCCGGCAACCGGATTGACCGTCGAAGTGGTGATCCCGATCCCCGGGTTCTCCCGGATCGCATGGCTGACCAGCGCGTCCGCGACCCGGCCAACAGCGAGAGTCGAGGTGAGCGCGATGGGGGTCTCGAGAGTGCCCAGTTCGGTGACCTGGTCCCCGCCGATGCTCTTGCCGAAGCCGTTGATGACGTGGAACGCGGCGGGAACCTTCTCCTGGAAGAGATTGCCCGCATGCGGCAGGACCACGGTGACGCCTGTGCGCGCTGGCCCATGCCCCGGGCGCAGAGGACCATCGCCCCACCAGACTGTCGTCTGCCCCACCAGCACGCCGGCGACATCGGTGATGGCATTCAACGGCCCCGGCTCCAGCTCACCGGGTTGCAAGCCGAACTCGCGGACTCGGGGCCGGGCCGGGGAATCTGTCATGCGGGTGTTCTCCTGAATGCAAGCCAGTTTCCGACGCCAACACGCCGTGTTTCGAGGCGCCAATTTTGCATTTCCTGCGCGCGGTGTGGAGGCGGCCATATGCCAGCGCCGCGTCTTGCCCTGGCGGATGGAACGGCAGAAACGCGCTTCGGAATTCGTACAGCAGTATCACCCGCGGGCAGAATCAGCGCCCCGGCAGCCGCACAGCGCGTGAGCCAGCCTCTTGATACCATGGTCGGCGGAGGCCACTGGACGCACAGGAAGGAGCCAAAGCACATGAACAGGTGTCCCACGCGAAACCGGCCCGGCACGGCCGCACGGCCACACAGCCGCCGGAAAGTCCTTGGCGCGATTGCGGCCGGATTGCCAATTGCAGTCATTGGCAAACGTTCTGCCGTACTGGCCCAGGATGATGCGGCCGAGGCAACTCCCTGCCCGGACACGACCGAGGACGCGGCGATCGCGCTGGCCGAGGCCTATTTCGATGCATTCAACGCGGGCGACGCCGACGCGCTTGGCGCTCTGC